>CAYHRR010000759.1:0-1839 GCA_964358875.1 uncultured Planctomycetaceae bacterium
AGCGGCGCGCGCGCGGTCGCGGCCTTGGCGCACATGCCGTCGCTCGCCGATATCGCGGTGCTGCGCGATTTGTTCCCGCTCGGCGACGACCTCGACGTCGACGCGGAGTTGGCCTGCGCGTTGTTGCGCATCCACGACGCCGAAGTGCTGCCGTTCTTGCGCGCAGCACTGTGGAACGAACCCTGGAATCGCAGCGTGCTCGCCGGCGCGTTGTGGATCGAAGTCGACAGCCTCGAAGGGCTGCGACTCGAAGCGCAGCGACCGCCGCCGGGCGCGAGTTCGCGCGACTTGTGCCGCGTCGGTTTCGCCCTCGGCGAGTGGGGTGGTGTCGACGAAGTGCAGCGTTTGTCGCAGCGCTTCGCGGCTTCGAGCCCCGTGCTTCAAGGCGCGACGATGGCGGCGCTCGGTGCGCGCACACATTGAAGGTGAGGCGTCGCATGCAGCGTGAATCACGATCCTCGGCCGTCGTCGTCGTCGGGCGCGTCGCAGGCGTCTGCTACAGTCCCGCCGCAGCCCTCCCGCGCTGCGCGGAATCACACGCGATGGCTCAAGAGAGGTGTTCGTGGTCGGCAAGGTAGCGATGATCGGCGTGCCGATGGACCTCGGCGGCGGCCGCCGCGGCGTCGACATGGGCCCGAGCGCCATGCGCATCGCCGGTCTCGAAGACGGCGTGCGCCGGCTCGGCTTGGAGTACGAGGACCGCGGCAACCTCGGCGTGCCGCAGCCCGAATCGCGTGAGGCCAAGAACCCGCGTGCGCGCTTTTTGTTCGAGATCGCCAACTGCTGTCGGCGCCTGCGCGGACGCGTCGAACGCGTGCTCGACGAAGGCGCGTTCCCGCTGGTCGTCGGCGGCGACCATTCGATCGCGATCGGCACGGTCGCCGCGATCAGCTCGCACTACCACCGCCGCGCGCAGAAGATCGGCCTGATCTGGTTCGACGCGCACGGCGACATGAACACACCCGACACGACGCCGTCGGGCAACATTCACGGGATGCCGTGCGCCGCAATCCTTGGGCGCGGCGCGCCGGAGCTCGTCGGCATGGGCGAGGTCGTGCCGATGGTCGATCCGTGCCGCGCGGTGCTCGTCGGCGTGCGCGACCTCGATCAATACGAGCGCGAGGAGATCAAGTCGGTCGGCGTCAAGGTCTTCACGATGCGCGACATCGACATGTGGGGCATGAACGAGATCATGCGCCGCGCGCTCGCCATCGCGACCGACGGCACCGCGGGTTTCCACTTGTCGTTCGACATGGACGGCACCGATCCGAGCGTCGCGCCGGGCGTCGGTACGCCGGTCGCGGGCGGGACCGATCTGCGCGAATCGCATTTGGTGATGGAGCACGCCTTCGAGTCGGGCAAGTTGCTCGGCCTCGAGGTGACCGAGATCAATCCGATCCTCGACGAGCGCAACAAGACCGCGGAGTTCGCGGTGCAGCTCGTGCTCTCCGCCATGGGCAAGAGGATCCTCTAGGAGCTGCGCGTTGATCGAGCTGTGGCGTTCCGTGAAGAAGAACCGGCGTCTGCTGCGCGACTTCGTCGTGCGCGACCTCAAGGGCCGCTACATCGGCTCGACGATGGGCTTCTTCTGGTCGGTGATTTTTCCGCTGATCAACCTCGCCATCTACAGCTTCGTGTTCCGGCTCATCTTGCACGCGCGCTTCAGCGACCAGCAGGGGCCGAACGAAGTCGTGCTGCTGATGTTCGCAGGGATCGTCGTGTGGTCGTCGTTCTCCGAGACCGTGTCGCGCTGCACCAACACACTCGTCGAGAACTCCAACCTCATTCAGAAGGTGGTCTTCCCCTCGGAGGTGCTGCCGGCCTATCTGGCCGCGGGCC
>CAYHRR010000760.1:0-1839 GCA_964358875.1 uncultured Planctomycetaceae bacterium
ACGGTGCTCCTGCGCGTGCTCGTGTACGGCGAAACGCTGCGCGAGGCGGTCGCGGCACCGCGCTTTCACCAACAATGGAGTCCGTCGGCGACGTGGGTCGAACCGGGCTGGGACGCAGCGTTTCTCGCGGCACTCGAAGCGCGCGGTCACACACTCGAGCGCCGCAAGTCACGCTTCGCGAGCGTGCAAGCGATCCGCGTAAGGCCCGACGGCAGCGTCGAGGGTGTCAGCGATCCGCGTTGCAGCGGCGCAGCTCGTGCCGCGGCAACGCACTGACCGTCAGCGTTGGTCGAAGCCCGGCGCCGGCGTCGACAATTCGGTGCCCGCCGGCGCGATCATCTCGGTCCACACCGCGGCGTCTTCGGACATGCGCTTGTAGGTGTCGAACAGCTTCGCGATCACGGCGAGGTCGGCCGCCAGGTACTCAGGCGTGTCGCCCTTTTTCTTCCAACCGAAGTCGCGTCCACCGCAGGTCGCAGCGAAGGCGCGCACGTAGGCCTCGGCCTTATCGAAGTCCGCGGGCTTGGAAAGGTTGAGCGCGCGCAGTGCGTTGAGCAGTTGCGGCAACGCGCCCTTGGGCCGGCCGGTCAGGTTCGTGAGCATCATCTTCTCGGCCTCGCTACCCGGCGCGCGTTGCCAGTAGTTCTCGGCGGTCGGGCGAATGTCGTCCCATTCCGGCTTCGCGTAACCGGGAGGGCGCGTCTGCTCGGGAAAGGTCGACAAGTCGTAGGCCGGATCGACTTGCGCGACGACCTCGGCCACCTTCGGCGCTTCCTTTTTGTCGCCCGAAACCAAGTAGGCGCCGGCGCCGAACACGGCGACGACTCCGACCACGATGCCGATGATCAATCCGGTGTTGCTCTTCTTCGGAGCGTGATGGTGGCGTGCGCCGGCGTGCGCGTGGTCCGCATGGCCGTGCGCAGATTTGCTCGACGCGGGCGAGCTCTTGACGCGCTTCGCAGCGGCCTCGGCCGCGGAACGCACCGACTCGCTCTTCGCGGGCGCCGCCGCACGCGGCGCGTCCAGCTTCGCCGGCACCGCGACGCGTTCGCTCTCACTCGGAGCGTGCGCGACCGGGCGCGCGGGCGCCGGCGCGGCAACGGGCGCTTGCGGTGTTTCGACCGCTTGCGACGGCGGCGTCGCGACCTTCACCGGCGCGGCCTTCGGCGCAGCTTCGCCGAACGGCGCGATTTCGACGATGCCGCCGCACTCGCGGCACTTGGCGCGGTTGGCGGTGAACGTCGCAGGCACGCGGAAGGACTTCTTGCAGCTCGAGCACGTGCCGTGGCGGTAATCCATGGGGCGTCGGAGTTCGTCGGGTTGAGCGGGGGACACGGTCGTCGATGCGGACGGCCGAAGGGGGCGGGATTGTAGCGGCGAAGCGCGCGCCGTTTCGCGTGTTCGCCTTACGTCGAAGCGCGCGCGGCGGACGCTAGCATCCGTCGGCATGTCACCGCGCAAGTCGAAACCGAGCGCGTCGCGCCGTCCTGCGGCCGTCGCCGCCGTCGGCGCGGAGCCCCAGCCGCGCACCAAGCGCGAGGGCGAGTTCGAGCTCGTGTGTCCCTTCGCTCCGACCGGCGATCAGCCGGCGGCGATCGCGAAATTGCTCGCCGGCGTGCGCGCGGGTCGGCCGTACCAAACGCTGCTCGGCATCACCGGTTCGGGCAAGACCTTCACGACCGCGGCGGTCATCGAACAACTGGGGCGACCGGCGCTCGTGCTCAGTCCGAACAAGACGCTCGCGGCGCAGCTGTACAGCGAGTTCAAGGAGCTCTTCCCGCACAACGCGGTCGAGTACTTCGTCAGCTACTACGACTACTACCAGCCCGAGGCCTACGT
>CAYHRR010000761.1:0-1836 GCA_964358875.1 uncultured Planctomycetaceae bacterium
AGCACGTCTTCGCGCAGTACTACAGCCGCGACCCTGGCTCGACTTCGCAGGTCAATCTGACCGACGCCGTCGAGTTCTTCCTCGAGTTCTGAGCGCCGACATCGCGAAAAAGCAGCGCGGGCCGCCGCCTCTGTTCGAGGCGACGGCCCGCGTTCGTTGCGCGGAGTTCTCAGAGGTTGAGATTGAGGACGTGGTCGCTGCGGAACATCACGTTGCGGATATCGGTGTTGAGCGGGAAGCGGCGCGAGTTCGACTGGTCGATGAACATCGAGGGCAGGATCGTCGCCGTGCCGGTCGAGTCGATCTGGAAGGCCAGGAATCCGCCGGCCGTCGTCGCACCGTAGAAGTGCTCGATCTGCGAGACGCCCGTGCAGGGGTCCTGGTACAGCAGCGTCGAACAGTTCCAGCGCACCTCTTCGACACCCGGGAACTTGTTCGCGTTGGTCCACGTTCCGATGTTGACCGACTGGAAGCCGGGTTGGCCGGTCAGCGTCGTGAAGAAGGTGCCCTGCGCGCCGATGCCGTTGAGCGCGGCCTCGTACCACAGCGGCGCACCGGCGCTGCACAGGCAGTTCTGCGACATCGGATTGAAGTTCGCGTTGATCAGCGGCTCTTCGAGGTTGCACACCATGATCGGGTTCGTGCGGTTCCAGTTGCGCACGCTCTCGACCACGCCGGTGCCGACTTCGAGCGAGGTCGCCATGGTGGGGACGAAGCTCGCGGCGGGGCCGAGGAACGACCAGTAGCGGTCGGGGTGGTAGGTGCCGGCGCGCGGCGAACCGACGTCGTGATCGATCGAGTCGCAAGCGTGCGTGATCATCCACGCCGTGTAGACGCGGCCCGTGCCGCACTCGAAGGCGTAATCGACATAGCCGGTGAAGCGCACCTTGTTGCCGTTGGGCGCGCAGCACGACGGGATGGCGCAGGGGCCGACCGGGTTGAGGCCCGGGCGCATGTCGCCGTTGACGAGGAAGCGCCAGACTTGGAACTGCGAGTTGATCGACTGCTCGTACCAGGTGCGCGAGTAGTTGGCGTTGAACACGCCGAGCCAGCGCAGGTTGGTGCCTTGCATCAGTTGTAGACGCGTCGAGTACCAACCGCAGTTGATCGCACCCATCGCGGTGCTCGGCGTCATCGCGGACCAGATGGCGTCGTAGTTGGCCGTCGCGTCGACGCCGCATTGGCGCCAGCAGATGCCGGTCGACTTCTGCTTGAAGGCGGCGCTGGCGGCGGTGAGCGTTCCGGGCACGCACATCGCGCCCGGCATGGCGTCGAGTCCGTCGGGCGTGAAGCATTGGGCGCGCAACGGAGCGGCGAGGCCGGCGGCGAGCGCGAGTGCGGTGAAGATGGAGCGGAGGTTCATGGTCGTTTCTCTACGTGGCTTGGGTTGAGTTGCGCGTTCGCCCCCCAAGTGCGCACCGCAGCGCTTCGCGGACAGGCTTTGCCCGAAAACTTGGACTCGAGAGCGAGCGCAAGCCCTGCGGTAGCGCTGCGGGCCGTTGTCAGGTCGTCGCGCTCAGCGAAAGGCGGGCGCCGGCGCGCTCGTGCTCGTCGATGTCGAGGCGCCATTCGTGCGAGCGCACCGAGCAGGCCCCGCGCGCGTCGCAGACGTAATAGAGGGCTTGGACGCGCAACAAGCCGGGGCCGGCGACGCCGAGTTGGACGGAGACCGTAGCGGCGTCGATGGCTCCTGCGACCGTGCGCGCGGCGACGAGGCCGGCTTCGCGCAGCACGCGAAATTGCGACGGCGCGCCGGGTGCCAGCGTTTCGTCGGAGGCGAGCGCGAGCTCCAGCTCCAACGTCGCGTCGCCGCTCGCGAGGCGTCGGCGCAACTGC
>CAYHRR010000762.1:0-1834 GCA_964358875.1 uncultured Planctomycetaceae bacterium
GCGTCGTTGCGGTCAGCGTGTTCGCGTCGACGAAGACCACGTCGGTTGCAGCGCGTCCGCCCAGTCCCGTCGCGGGATCGGCGCCGAACATCACGCTTGTCGTCGCGCTGAAATTCGTGCCGGTGATCGTCACGCTCGTGCCGCCCGCGGTCGCGCCCGTGGTCGGTGCGACGAACGTGATCGCGGGATCGGCTTGCGCGACGTAGCTGAACACCGCGCTCGCGAGATTGCCGCCCGCCTCCTCGACTTCGAGCACGTAGGGACCGCCGGCGACGCCCGCTTCGGTCGTGAAATGCAGCGAATTCGCGTCGTCGACGACGACGCCGGCTTGGACGACACCGTCGATGCTCACGAGCATCGGATCGGCGAAATGCGCGCCCGTGACGACGACGAGCGTCCCGCCGCCGTCGCTTCCGACGCTCGGGAACACCACGTCGATCTCGGGCGCGTCGACGAATTCGAAGGCGGCGTCGCTGCGACCTTCGACGCCCGTCGTATCGATCACGACGACGTCGCAGAAGCCCGCCGCGTTCGTCGCGGTGGTCAACGTGATCGTCGAGTCGTCGACGACGGTGCAACCGCCGGGCGCGCCGTCCTCGTAGATCTGTGCGCCGAGCACCACGCGCGCGCCGGCGCGAAAGTGCGAGCCGTCGATCGACAGCGCCGTGCCTCCGTCGATGCTGCCGAAGTCCGGCGTGACGCTGTTCACTTGCGGTTCGTCGGGAACGATCTCGAGCGCACCGACGAGCACGCTGCGATGGCCGGCGAGGTCGACGATCTCCAAATCGCAGTGCCCGGGCGTCGCGTTCGACGGAACGTCGACCGTGAAATCGACGGAGGTCCCGGTCCAGCCGCCGAGCAACGCTGTCACCGTGAGCGCGGGATCGCTGGCCGTGAGCGTGCAAGTCGACGCGAAACCGCTGCCGTGCAGCGACACGACGTTCGAGTCGCCGATCGTCACCGCCAGCGGGAGGTCGTCGTAGCCGCGCCCGAGGCTGAGCGAGGTGTCCGCATCGACGAGCAAATCGCCGTAGCTCGCCGTCGCGCCGGCGACCACGGCGATGCTGGTGCCGACCGTCGCAGCGAAGTCGATGTCGACCGTGTGGCCCGCGGTCAGGTTGTTCTCGGACACCGGGAAATCGAGCGGATTCGCGAGCACCGTGTAGGTGCCGGCGTCGAGCGCGCGGATCGTGAACACGCCCGAGGCGTTCGCCAAGGCCGAGCCCATGTCGCGTCCGTCGGCGTCGCGCGCGGTGACGTGCGCTCCGGCGACGACGGAGTCGTCCGACGCGCGCTTCACCGTGCCGCTGATCGCGCCGAAGGTTCCGGCCGAATAGGCCTGACGCAGGCCGTGATCGTCGTCGAGCGACAGGCTGCGCTGCGCGCTCACGGTCGGCGACACGTACGGGTACATCGTCGCGCCGGCCCAGCCGGAGTGGTCGAGGCCGAGCAAGTGGCCGAGCTCGTGCGTCGCCACAGCGCCGACGTCGAAGGCTCCGCCGTTTGCGCTCGTCGTGAACGCGAAGTCGGCTCCGTTGAACAGCACGTCGGCGTCCGCGATCTTCCCGTTGGCGTAGAACGAAACCGGCGTGATCGCAACCGTGCCCGAGCCCGGCGCGAAGAAGCCCGACGTGTTCGCTTCGTCGAAGGCGATCAAGTGGATCGTCGACGACTCCCAGTCGGTGCGAGCTTGCTGCACGCTCGACGTGTTCTCGGTCAAGTGCGCGGACGTCGAGTTGACGTCGTTCCATTGGTCGATCGCAACGCGCAGCGTGGTCTCGTGACTTCCGTCGAGGATGTCGTCGGAGCCGGTCGCGTTGATCACGATGCCGAT
>CAYHRR010000763.1:0-1832 GCA_964358875.1 uncultured Planctomycetaceae bacterium
TGATCGAATTGGAGAAAAGAGAGATCATCTCTTATCTTGACGGTCTTGGGATCGTCGATCAAGTGAGCTTCCCACTCAAAGCCGGGATCGTCGCTGACCTTCGAGAGGCGACCGACGACGCGTTGAACGAGTGCGAACTCGGGCCCGCGGTCCTTCAGCTTCGCCTTCGCGAGCTCCTGCGTGTAAGCATCGGTTCCGAGCTGCTTGTCTTGGTCGACCGAGAACATGTTGAACTGCGAACGCCCGGTGATCGCGACCGTCTGACAACTCGTCGTCGCCGTGACGAGCGTCAGCGCAAGCGCCGCCGCGACTGCGGCACGACGCCACAGGCTGCGACGATAGAATCCCGCGCCCAAATCGTGCCCGTGCCCCCAACGAACCGTCGTCATCGCGATGTCCTCCGTGCTCACTGATCTGTCGCTCACAGCCTTCGCCGACACGCTCGCGGCGCGCACCCCGACTCCCGGCGGCGGCAGTCTCGCCGCGTATATGGTCGCGTGCGGCGCGGCGACGGTGAGTATGGCCTTTCGCTTCACGTCCGGCGACAAGTACGCCGCCGTCGAAGCCGCGATGAAGGCGCGGATCGCCGAGCTCGATCGAGTGCGCGCGCGCGCGCTCGTCTTGGTGCAGAGCGACTCGGCGGCCTACGACTGCGTCACCGCGGCGTTCGGAATGCCGAAGTCGAACGACGTCGAGAAGTCCGCGCGCACGGCGGCGATCCAGAGCGGACTCAAGGGTGCGCTCGACGTGCCCTTCGAGACGATGGAGCTCGCGCTCGGTGTGCTGCGGCTCGCGCACGAGGGCGCATCGGCGATCAATCCGAATCTCGCCAGCGATTGCGGCAGCGGCGCGCTGGCGGCGGCGGCCGGACTCGAAGGCGCCTGGAACAACGTGGCGATCAACGCAACATCGATCAAAGACGCCTCATACGTGAGCACCAAGCTCGCTGCGGCGACCGCGACGCGTGCCGAAGCCGCGACGCTCGCCGCGGGGATTCGCGGCGCGCTCTCGAAACACCTCGGAGGCTGAAACGATGTTCAAGCTCGTGCTGCTGCGTCACGGCGAGAGTCAGTGGAATCGCGAGAACCGCTTCACCGGCTGGCGCGACGTGCCCTTGTCGAAGAAGGGCGTCGGTGAAGCGCACGATGCCGGCAAGCGCATGCGCGACGCGGGATTCGTGTTCGACGCCGCCTACACCTCGTGCTTGAAGCGCGCGATCAAGACGCTCGACCTCGCGCTCGAGGAACTCGATCAGCAATGGCTGCCGGTGACCAAGGACTGGCGCCTCAACGAACGCCACTACGGCGCGCTGACCGGACTCGACAAGGCCGAGACGGCGGCGCTGCACGGTGAAGCGCAGGTGCTGGTGTGGCGGCGCAGCTACGACATCCCGCCGCCGCCTTACGCGCAGGACGACGCGGCGAATCCGTGCAACGACCGGCGCTATTCCGCGCTGAAAACGCAGGAAAAGCCGCTGAGCGAGTCGTTGAAGGACACCGTCGCGCGCGTCGTCCCGTATTGGAACGCCGAGCTCGCGCCGCGCATCAAAGCCGGCGAGCGCTTGATCGTCGTCGCACACGGCAACTCGTTGCGCGCGCTGGTGAAGCACCTCGACGGCATCGCGGACGACCAGATCGTCGCGCTCAACATCCCGACCGGCATGCCGCTCGTGTACGAGCTCGACGCGAATTTGAAGCCGATCAAGAGCGCGTACCTCGCGTCCGAAGCCGAAGTCGCCGCTGCGCAACACGCCGTTGCGGCGCAGGGCAAGGCCAAGCAGTAGCGCGCGTCGCTACGCTCGCGCGCGATGTTCGGCTGGATGCCGGCCGCCT
>CAYHRR010000764.1:0-1832 GCA_964358875.1 uncultured Planctomycetaceae bacterium
CACTTTGAAGCCTCCGAGTTAGAGAACGAAGAAAAGCACCGCGAGGGCAAGCAACACGGGGGCAACCTCGTAATCCACCACAGGGAAATCGAACTTGAAGGCGGCATCGAAGGCGAGTCGTTCGAGCACTTCGACGGCGACGAGCACCGCAAGCGCAATTCCGGCCACCAGGAGAACCGACTTCATGCGCCGAATCCTGGGAAGCGGTAAGCGCTTACGGTCAAGCGCGAAGCCTGAAATCCGCGCAGGATGCCGTAAGCGCTTAGCCGCTATCTACTTGCGCGCCTTCGGCCACTCGATGAACTTGTGCGGCGCGAGGTTCGCGACGCGCGCACCAAGGCCTTGCTCACGCTCTCGATCGCACCAGTTCAGCGACTCAGCGCCCGACATGCGGAAAAGAACCGTGCGGTTCACTTGGTCGCGGATGTCCGGCGCGAGCGCGAAGGGCCGCTGGCCGATCAAGTAGAGATCGACGCGCCGGTGTCGCGACATGCGCAGCAAGTCGAGCAGCTCAACCGGGCACTTGCCTTGTCGGCAGAAGTTGTGCGCTTCGTCGATCACGCACACACAGTCGCCAGCGGTGAAGGCCAGCGAGCAAAAGCGCCGGAAGTCGGCGTCGGCGTCGCGCGCGATTTGCACGACGCAACGCGGGAGCGCCGCGCGACCGAGCGCGACGCACAGCGCATCGACGCTCGGAAACGTGTTCGCGCCGCGCAACGGACGGTCGGCGCTCGGCCCGGCCCACTCTGCCGTTGGATCCCAAACCAAAATCGGTTTCGCGGTGCCGAGCGCGTCGATTTGACCCTTGGCCCAAAAGCTCTTGCCGTTGCCGGAGTCGCCAAGGATCAGCGTTCGCGACGATGCGCGCTTCACGGCGTCGTGACCGAAGCCGCCGAGTGTTCGTCGTTGCGCTCGCTCGCCGGTCGCGTCGGTGCCTTGCGACGTTCGACCATGAGCTGCGCGACGCGCGGCGCGACGTAGAGCCCGGTGCCGATCAGCGCGACTTGGAACACGGTCGGAGCGGTGCCGAGCCAATGCGCGATCACCGGTCCCCACATGTCCCCGAGCGCATCGACTTCCTCGGTGCTCGTTTTCCAAACCGGCGACTTCGACTCGCCCCACGACGTGAGCATTTTGATCGAGCCGCGCGCCAGCGCGTTGCAGTTGATCGCAGGCGCAGGCGCGGCCACGGGAGCGACTTCGAGCGCCGCGCCTTCACCGCCAGCGCCGACGAGTTTCGCGGCGGCGGCGAGGCCGATCGGCGTCGCGCTCGCCAGCGCGCTCTCCTCGAGCATCGGAACTTCGGTTTCGTCGGGCTTCATCGGCTCAGACCTCTGTCGTGAGCCACTGGCGAAAGGTCTTGCGCCGCACCTCCAGGGGCGGCTTCGACGGTTCGGCCTTCGGCGTGGGTTTCGTCACGTCGGGAACAGCAGTTGGACCGGGCCGGATGGGGGGCTTGCCTGCGGCGGCGGATGCTCCGGCCTTGCACGTTTTGACGTGGAGCGGGAGGCCGCGCCGTTGGTAGAGCTTTGCACACTTCGGGCACGCCTCAGGCGGATGGATAGCCATAGGTTCGACTCGACAGAGAGTAAGCGCAGCGCCGAGCACCCTTGGGCTTCCCAAGCCTCAAGGAAGCGCTCGACATGCGCAGAATCGCGTTGGTACAGCGCGCCGGTTTTCGATCCGTCGCCCTTGTGGCGCGGCGGCAAGGTCTTGCGCGAGCCGCGCAGGCGGCGAAAGCCCTTCGGCGCGTTGACCGGGCGTTGGTCGAACATGCCGACCAGCTCCGACGAGAGCTTCGCGAAGTAGCCCGCCACGCCGCCCTCGTCGCG
>CAYHRR010000765.1:0-1829 GCA_964358875.1 uncultured Planctomycetaceae bacterium
CGCAGGAGGTGGCGCCGGCCGAGAGGTCGCGATGTGGAGCACCTGCAAGGCACGTTGGCGACGGCGCCGAGGGCGCTTTCGTCGTGGCATGCAACGAAGTCGTGCAGCGAGTGGACGCTTGGAAAGATGTGCTGGCACGCAGCTCGCAAGTCGCTGGGCCAATGCTCGATGAAGGTCGTCGAGGTGTTGAAGTGCGCAGCGGACGGAATGTGCCGAATTCGTCGTCGGTTCGACTGCGCACGCCCGATTTCATTTCAAAGCAGATCAGCCGATGAACATGAAGCAACGCGTTGCGTGGACTTTGAGTTCAGCGTTCACAGCCGTCACCGCGCTTGCGCCGACGGCGCGTGCCCAACTCGTCGCGTGGGGCGGCAATGCCTACGGGCAGTGCAACGTGCCGGCTCTTCCGCCTGGGTTGAGCTATGTCGACTTCGCGGTGGGGGAGTACCACACCCTGGCCGTTCGCAGCGATGGAATCGTGGTGGCCTGCGGCCGGAACAACTACGGCCAGTGCAACGTGCCCGCGCTCCCAAGCGGGCTGACTTACGTGGAAGTCGCCGGCGGCAGGGCGCACAGCTTGGCGCGACGCAGCGATGGTTCGGTCGTCGGCTGGGGCTACAACCAACTCGGCGGATGCAACGTCTCGCCGCTTCCCGCAGGCCTGACTTATGTCGAGATTGACGCCGGCGCGTATTACAGCGTGGCGCGTCGCAGCGACGGCTCGGTCGCTTGCTGGGGCGACAACTCGCACGGCGAATGCAACGTTCCGGCGCTGCCAGCCGGCCGCAGATTTGTCGAAGTCACGTGTGGCGACTTCCATAGCTTGGCACGGCACGACGATGGTACGGCGGTCGGTTGGGGTTGGAACTACTACGGAGCGACCACCGTACCGGCGCTACCGCCCGGCCTGAGTTACGTCGAGGTCAGCGCCAACCATCAGAGCGGCATAGCTCTGCGCAGCGACGGCTCGTTCGTGGCGTGGGGCGACAATTACTACAGCCAATCGAACCTACCCGCGCTGGACCCGACGCTCAGTTACGCCCACATCGCAGCAGGCTTCTTCCATAGCCTTGCGCTGCGCAGTGACGGTTCCGTCGCAGCCTGGGGAATCAACGTCGACGGCGTGCGCGACGTGCCCCCGGCACCGGCGGGCATGATCTACACGCGGATCGTGACGAGTTCGAGTCACTGCGTCGCGATGCTCGGCCCCGCCTGCGGCACGAGCCGGAGCTACTGCTCGTCGGGTACGACCTCGCACGGTTGCACGCCCTCGATCGTTGCCTTCGGAAATGCGAGCGCGAGCGCCGGCGGCGGATTCACGCTCATGGTCAGCGACGTCGAGGGTCAGCGCACGGGCTTGATCTTCTACGGCGTCGACAATTCGGGCTGGTCGCCGCTGTCGTGGGCGGGCGGAAGCACGAGCTTCTTGTGCATCCGCGCGCCGATCGAACGCCTGGCAACGCAGAGCACCGGCGGCACGCTCGACGCGTGCGACGGCTTCATGTCGAGCGACTGGAACGCGTTCGTTGCGAATACCGACGGCGCACTCGGAACTCCCTATGGCGCAGGCGACACCGTCTACGCGCAGGCGTGGTTCAACGATCCCGGCGCAAGCTCACGCTCCAACCTCTCGAACGGCCTGGAGTTTTCGACGTGTCCATGACGGACACGCTTCGAGTTCGCTCAACCCATTCGTGAGCGTCCCGGCGCGAATGCGTCGTGCCGGTCCGCACGTGTTCGCGTCGGAGCTTCGCCAAGCGCGCGCTGCGTCGTGCGCGCAAATCCCTCAACCGCCGAGTGCCGCGCGCAGTGCGGAGGCGAACGCGGAT
>CAYHRR010000766.1:0-1829 GCA_964358875.1 uncultured Planctomycetaceae bacterium
CATCCAATACGGCGGCAGCGTCAAGGGCGACAACGTGTCGACCCTGATGGCCGCATCCGATGTCGACGGAGCGCTCGTCGGAGGCGCTTCGCTCAAGGCGGATTCGTTCTTGTCGATCGTCCGCTACAAGTGACAAACTCCCGCGCCGCCCCAGCGCGCGTCGAGCCACCAGCCATGACCCTGATCACCGTTCTCTGCTACATCCTGTTCGTCCTCGCCGCGATCGTCCTGATCGTCGTCGTCCTCCTGCAAGAAGGTCGCGGCGGCGGCTTCGGCGAAGCGCTCGGCGTCCACGGGCGCGAGACCTTCGGCGTCGGCTCGAAGGGCATCAACACCTTTACGGCCTGGACCGCGGCGGTGTTCCTCGGCTCCGCGCTGTTGATCCACTACCTCAACCGCAATGCGACCGCGTCGAACATCCTCGGCGATCCCAATGCACCTGGGGTGTCGGCACCGGTGGCCCCCGGCGCCGGCGCGGGTGCTCCCGCCGCGCCCGGCTCGGGCGGGTAGAGCGCCATGAACCAGGAGCAAGTCCTCGACCTGTTCCGACGCACGAACGCGATGCTGGAAGGTCACTTCCAGCTCTCCTCGGGGCGTCACAGCGACCGCTACTTCCAATGCGCGCTGCTGCTCGCCGATCCGATGAAGGCCGAGCTCTTGGCGCGCGCCGTCGCGCTCAAGATCGACGTCGCCGCCGACATCGTCGTCGGTCCCGCGATGGGCGCGGTGGTGTGGGCGCACGAAGTCGCGCGCGCGCTCGGACTGCGTTCCTTTTTCACCGAGCGCGTCGCCGAGAAGTTCACGTTGCGCCGCGGCTTCGCGCTCGAAGCGGGCCAGCGCGTGCTCGTCGTCGAAGACGTGTTGACCACCGGCGGAAGCTGCCGCGAGGTTTTCGAAGTGCTGCGCAGCTACGGCGCCTTGCCGGTCGGCGTCGCGTCGATCGTCAATCGCTCCGGCCTGGAGAATCCCTTCGAAGCCGACGGCGTGCCGTTCACGTGCCTCGCCGAAGTCGACGTGAAGTCGTGGACGCCCGAGGAATGTCCGCTGTGCGCGTCGAAGACGCACGGTCCCGCGATCAAGCCCGGCAGTCGGCCCGGCGCGATCAAGAGCGCCTGAGGTCGCGGCCCGCATGCGCTCGATGACCGGCTTCGGTGCGGCGCAACGCAACGAAGGCGCGCTCGCGCTGCGCGCGGAAGTGCGCTCGGTGAACCACAAGTTCCTGCAGCTCAAGTTGCGCTTGCCCAACGAGCTCGCGTTGCTCGAACCGGAGGTCGAAGAGCTCGTGCGCGAACGCCTCGAACGCGGCTCGGTCGCGCTCAACGTCACCTCGCACGGCGCAGCGGCGCTGTCGGCGATCGAACTCAATCTGACGGTGGCCAAGCGCTACAAGGCGCTGCTGACCAAGCTCGGCAAGGAACTCGGCCTCGAAGCGCGCGTGACGCTCGAAGACATCGCCAAATTGCCGGGCGTGTTCACGGCCGAGCCCGACACCAAGTCGTTGTCGCGCGGGCGCAAGGCCTTGCTCGCCGTCGTGTCGGCGGCGCTCGATTCGCTCGGCGAAATGCGCGAACGCGAAGGCGCAGCGCTCGCCAAGGACCTCGCCAAACACGGCACCGCGATCAAGAAAATCGTCGCCGACATCGAGCGGCGCATGCCCGTCGTCGCGCGCACGCACCAAGACAATCTGGTGCGCCGGGTCAACGAATTGGTCGGCGAACGAGCGAGCGCCGTCGCGCCGGCCGAACTCGCGCGCGAGATCGCGCTGATCGCCGACAAGCTCGACGTCAGCGAGGAGATCGCGCGACTGTCGAGCCACCTCGCGCAGCTCG
>CAYHRR010000767.1:0-1816 GCA_964358875.1 uncultured Planctomycetaceae bacterium
ACGATGGTGTCGCCGGCCTTGCAGATGCCGGCGCCGACGACTTCATCGCCGTCTTCGAGCAAGATCGCGCGGATGCCGCCCTTCTTGGGGCGCGAGTACTTCTCGAGCGAGGTCTTCTTGACCGTGCCGCGCTTGGTCGCGAAGAACACCGAGCTGTCCTTGTCGAATTCGGGCACGCGCAACACGTTCGTGATGCGCTCGCCCTCGGCGAGTTGGATCAAGTTCGACATCGCGCGGCCGGCGGAAGTGCGCGAGGCCTCGGGCAGGTTGTAGACCTTGAGCCAGTACACCTGGCCGTAGTTGGAGAAGCACAGCACGTAGTCGTGCGTGCCCGCGACGAACAAGGACGAGATCAAATCGCCCTCCTTCGTCTCCGAGCCGATGATGCCGCGCCCGCCGCGATTCTGCGTGCGGTACACATCGAGCGGCACGCGCTTGACGTAGCCGTCGCGCGAGAAGGTGACGACCATCATCTCTTCGGTGATCAGCTCCTCGATGTCGAAGCCGCCGTCGATTTCCTCGGCGCTGATCTCGGTGCGGCGCGCGTCGCCGTAGCTCTTGTCGAGATCGTCGAGGTCGGCGCGGATGATCGCGACCACGCGCGAGTCGCGGTCGAGGATGTCCTTGAGGTCGGAGATCTCGGCCAAGAGCGCGTTGAACTCGTCCTCGAGCTTCTCGCGCTCCAAGCCGGTCAAACGGCCCAAGCGCATGTCGACGATCGCTTGCGATTGCTTGGTCGACAAGCCGAAGGCGCGCTGCAAGCCGAGCTTGGCCTCGTCCGGCGTTTGGCTGGCGCGGATGATGCGGATCACTTCGTCGATGTTGTCGACGGCGATGCGCAGACCTTCGACGATGTGCTTGCGCTCTTCCGCCTTCGCGAGCAGGTAGCGCGTGCGGCGCCGGATGACTTCCTTGCGGTGCGCGATGTAGGCGTCGAGCAAACCGCGCAAGGTCAGCGTGCGCGGCTGGCCGCGATCGATCACCAAGTTGATGATCGACTGCGTCGACTGCAGCGGCGTGAACTGGAACAGCTGGTTGACGATGACCTGCGGGTCCTCGCCCTTCTTCAACTCGACGACCAGGCGGATGCCTTCGCGGTTGGAGTGGTCTTGGACGTCGGAGATCCCGGTGATGCGCTCCTCTTTGACGACCTCGACGATCTTCTCGATGATCGCGACCTTCCGCACTTGGAAGGGAATCTCGGTGAAGACCAGCGAGCTGCGGTTCTTGTGCTCCTCGACGTGGTACTTCGCGCGCACGCGCACGATGCCGCGGCCGGTCGCGTAGGCCTGCAGGATCCCGCGCCGACCCATGACGATGCCGCCGGTCGGGAAATCGGGGCCTTTGACGATCTCGCACAGCTCTTGGATCGTCACCGCCGAGTCGTCGAGCACGCGCCGCAAGGCCGCGATGATCTCGCGCAGGTTGTGCGGCAAAAGGCTCGTCGCCATGCCGACCGCGATGCCGTCCGAGCCGTTGCACAACAGGTTCGGGAAGCGCCCGGGCAGCACCACGGGCTCGGTGCGCGTGTCGTCGTAGTTGGGCTGGCGGTCGACCGTCTCCTTGTCGAGATCGGCCATCATCTCGACGGTCACGCCGGTCATGCGCGCTTCCGTGTAACGCATGGCCGCCGGCGGATCGCCGTCGATGCTGCCGAAGTTGCCCTGGCCGTCGATCAGCTGATAGCGCGTCGCGAAGGACTGCGCGAGGCGCACGAGCGTCGGGTAGATCACCGACTCACCGTGCGGGTGGTAGTTACCCGAGGTGTCGCCGGCGATCTTCGCGCACTTGCGGTACTTGGCGCGCGGACTGAGGT
>CAYHRR010000768.1:0-1816 GCA_964358875.1 uncultured Planctomycetaceae bacterium
CCACATCCAGGTAGGTTTGCATCTGGATCATGGGTCACCTCAGATCTTGGAGATCGCCGAAACTTCAGCGCCACGTTCGACGGCCGCCGCGACGACGCGCACCAAGCGCCAACGCTTGAGTTTGCTGAGCGGTCGCGAAGACATGATTTCAACCATGTCGCCGAGGTTCACTTGACCCTCCTCGACGTGAGCGTGATAGCGCTTGCGCTCACGCATGAACTTGCCGTACTTGGCGTGACGGTAAGTGCGTTCGACCTGCACGGTGATGGTCTTGGCCATCTTGGTGGAAACCACCGTGCCCGTCAGCGTGCGGCGCGGAGTGCGCTCGGGCGCCGATTCACCGGCTTGCGCCGATTGACTGGATTCGGTCATGACTAGCGCGGCTCCTGCCCGCGAATCTTGGTTGTGCGCTCGTGCAGAATGGTGTTGATGCGGGCGATCGCGCGGCGTGCCTCGCTGATGCGCGAGGGGTTGGCCGAGTTCTCGGTGCCCGACTTGAAGCGCAGGTCGAACAGCTCCTTCTTGAGCTTGTCGAGCTCGAAAGAGAGCTCGCCGTCCGTCTTGCCTCGAATCTCGTCGATCTTCATCGCTGTTCTCTGGGGTTCCTGCGCGACTAGGTCGTCGGTAGACGCTTCACGAGCTTGACTTTGATGGGCAGCTTGTGCGCGACGCGCTTGAAGGCGAGCTTGGCCTTGTCTTCGGTCACGCCGCCGAGTTCGAAGAGCACAGTGCCGGGCTTGACGACGGCGGCCCAGAAATCAGGCTCGCCCTTGCCCTTGCCCATGCGCGTTTCCGCCGGCTTCGACGAGATCGGCTTGTGCGGGAAGATGCGAATCCAGATCTTGCCCTGGCCGCTGGTCGCACGCGATGCGGCGACGCGACCGGCCTCGATCTGACGACCGCTGATCCAGCCTGCGTCGAGCGACTGCAGACCGTAGTCTCCGAATTCCACGCGGTGGCCGGCTGTCGCGCAGCCCTTCACCTTGCCGCGGTGGACTTTTCGGAACTTCGTTCGATTGGGCATCATTGCCATAGGTCACCTCTCAGGCGTTGGCCTGCGGCGGAAGTTGGTCGCGCAGAATGCGGCCGCGTCTCGGCGAGCGCGTGCCCGTTTCGTTGCGGCGCGGAGCGATGCCGCTCAGCTGTTGGTAATCGAGCTTCTGACCGGGCTCGAGGTCGCCCTTGTAGATCCACACTTTGACGCCGATGACGCCGTAGGTGGTTTTTGCAAGCGCGGTGCCGTAGTCGATATTGGCGCGCAACGTCGAAAGCGGAACTTGACCTTCGCGTTCCTTGGCCTGGCGCGCCATTTCAGCACCACCGAGTCGGCCGTTGAGCTCGACTTTGATGCCTTTGGCGCCGGCCTGGATCGTCGTCTGAATCGCCTTCTTCATCGCGCGTCGGAACGCCATGCGCTTTTCGAGCGCCTCGGCGATGACCTCGGCGACCAGCGTCGACTCGAGTTCGGGGCGCTTGATCTCGCGCACGGTGAGGTGCACGACTTGGCCCGTGATCTTCTGCAGGGATTCCTTGAGCTGGTCGACGCGCGCGCCCTTGCGCCCGACGAGCACGCCCGGTCGTGCCGTGTGCACGATCACATTGACAGCCTCGCCGGTGCGCTCGATTTCAACGCGCGGAATGCCCGCGCCCTTGAACTCTTTGGCGATGAACTTGCGGATCTTGTCGTCCTGCAAAAGCAGCTTGCCGAAGTCCTTCTTGTTGGCGTACCAACGCGAACGCCAGGGCTCGATGCTCGAGAGACGAAAGCCGGTCGGGTGAACCTTTTGGCCCATCGGTTACTCCTTGCCTTTCGTCG
>CAYHRR010000769.1:0-1812 GCA_964358875.1 uncultured Planctomycetaceae bacterium
GTCGCATCGGCGTCGTCGTTTGCGGTGACGCAGGCCAAGTTGCCGCACGAGCCCGAGAACACTGCGAGTTTCGTTTCGAAGGCCGCGCTGGAGATGCGCGCCGTCAGCGTCTCGCTCGATGGTGCAGTGACGGCGAACCACACACCGGGTGCGCCCTGAGTGAGGTCTTGGCCGCCGGGCCCACTGCAACTGGGGAGCAGCGCTTCGAGCGTTGCATAGTCCGTCGACGCGCTTGTCGTCGAGGGCACGGCGAGTGCTTGCGCGCCGGAGCAATCGTCGAACTCGGGCGTGAACGTCGCGCGCAACTCGAAAGTCGCGGGGCGTCCGTGGTCCGACACGCGCACGCGGTACGTGCCGGCTGCGAGCGCTTGCACGACGAGCTGTGAGGCTTTTGCACCGCAAGGAGCGAAGGCGCTGTCGTCGTTGCAGGCGATTTCGGTCGCGCCGCACGAGCTGTACAGCGCGAGCGCGGTGTCGCCCTCGGATCCGCACGTGTCGATCGCGAGCGAGCCCGTCGCAGGCAGCGTCAGCGTGTACCAAACGTCGGCGCCGTCGAAATCGCACGCGGAACTGCCGTCGTTCGCGGCCGAGTAGCTCGAACCGGCGAGCGCCGTGCCGTCGATCGCGAGCGGAAGCGCCGCTGCGCACAGATCGTTCGCGGGCGCATCGCCGAACGCGATCCAGCCGTCGTAGTGACCGGCGAAACCGCCGACGCACACGCCGCCCGGACCCGCTGAACTCGCGCCGAGCGGAACGATGCGCAGCGCATACCAGTTGCCGGCGACGAGCGTCGACAAGAGCGTCGCGCTCGCACAACGCTGCAGCGCCGTGGCGGAGACGAGCACACTGTTCGTCGAACACGTACCTGTCGCTGAAAGCTCGCGCAGTTCGAGCGCGCCGCCGTTTTGGAAGGTCGCGCTCGCTTGCACGTTCTGATTCGCGACCGCTTGAAAGCGGTACCAGTCGTTGTCGGTGCGATCGCCGAAACTGCGTGCCGTGCCGCGGAAGGTGACGCCGACGCCGCTCGCGTCGAGCGCGACGAAACGCGCAAAGCGCGCGTCACAGCCGTCGTCGCTTCCGGGTCCGAGCGCGCCCTCACCTTCATCCTGTGCCCAGGTCGGCGCGTCGGCGGGACACAGAGTCGTCGGCGCAGACGCGCTCGTCGGAACGCCGTCGTCGCTGACCGTCAACACGACGTCGAGCGCCTGCGAGCCGCTCAAGAACGGCGCGACCCACACGAAGTAGTTCGCGCCGGCCTCGCTCGCCCAACTGGTCTTCGAACGCCGCTCCACGCCGCTGCCGACGCCGCAGAAGGGAATGTTGTCGTCGTTGAGCGTCAGCAGCGTCAAGCCGTCGCAGGTCCCGGTGAACACGCCGAGCACCGTGTCCGGAACGCCGCCCACGAACAGCGGTGAGGCGCAGGTGTCGACGCTCATCGTGTTGCCGGTGCCCTGCACCGTCCACCACAGGCCGCGCCGGCCGCCCATGCCGGTCGATGGCGTGTTCGGAGGAAGCGCCGCGGAGAACGTGTTCCATTCGACGGCTGCGGCGCCGAAGTTCGCGCTCGCGGTCAGCGGTAAGACTCCGCCGAGCGCGATCGCGTGCGCGCAAGCGTCGTTGTCGGGCACGGTGCTCGCCTGCACGACCAGCGCGACGTAGGCCGTGCCGCTCGCGCCCGCGACATCGAAGGAGACCGGCAGCGCGTGCGAACCAAAGCTCGCGCTGCTCGACACCGTCACGAAGGCCGAGAAGACTCCGTCGAGTGCGACCTCGTCGCCCCCGAGTCCGTCGTCGGTGAGCAGCAACGCTGCG
>CAYHRR010000770.1:0-1809 GCA_964358875.1 uncultured Planctomycetaceae bacterium
TGGCCGACGCCGATTTTCGTCACGGACTCGCCGACTGGCCGCTGCTCGCGCTGCTGCTTGGAAGCTTCGCGCTGATCGGACCGCTTGCACTCGCCGGGACGTTTGTCGCGCGCGCACGCTCATCGCTCGTGTGGGTTCCGCTGCTCGCGGTGCTGGCGATCAACGTGCTTTGGATGAGCGCCGCGCGTTACCGCCTGCCGCTCGTGCCGTTCGCGTGTGTCGCCGCTGCCTGCGCCTGCGTGAAGATCGCCGAGCGCCGCGTGTGGCTTGCCGCATGCGCGTTTGCGCTCGTGCTCGTGCCGAATTGGACCCGACGCGAGTTGACCTTTCCCGGCGACGGCCTCGTGCAGGAAGGTCGACGTCTTCTCGCCGTCGAACGAGGCGCGCCGCGCGCGCTCGAGGCTTTGCAACTCGGCGTCGCCGCCGGCAACGATCCGCGCGCGCGCTATGAACTCGGCCTCGCCTACGAAGCGCACGATCGCACCGAGGACGCGCTCGCGGCCTATCGCGATGCACTCGCGATCGATCCGCTCTACCCCGAGCCGGCGGAGAACGTGATGGCGCTGTTGATGCGCGCCGGTCGTGCCGCCGAAGCGCGCGAGTTCGGCGAGACCTGGAAGGAGTCTTCGCCCTATGCGGCCAAGCTGTGGCTCAACCTCGCGCTGCTCGAACGCGCAGCAGGTCGTGACGACGCCGCGCGCACCAGCGAAGGAAAAGGTTTCGCTCTGCTGGCGCTGCGTTGTTTGGCGCGGAACGACATCGACGGCGCTCGGCGCCGACGCGACGAGGCGCACGCGCGCGGCGTCGACGATGCGCGCTTGGCGCGCGTGCCGCGCTGAGCCGCCTGCAGCGAAGTGCGTTTTCCCCGAGCGTCCGCCCTATTTCCCGTTCGTTTTCTTCAGCCGCGACGCGCCGGCGCACGACAAGTCACGCGGGAAGAACTGCCGCGCGGGGACCGCGGCACAGCGGGGGGTCAACTATGGGCAAGCGTGTCGTCAGGCACTCTCAGTCGCGGACGCAACGGCGCGCGGGCGAGAGCGAAATTTCGAAATGGGGCCAGCGCATCGGCGCGGCCACGCTCAGTGTTCTCGCGGCCTGCTCCGCGGGTTCCGGCAGCGGTCAAGCTGCGAGTCCGGGCGACTCGGGGCTGTTCACACTGGGCAGCGGCGCGGGCAACAACTCGTCGCCGGGCGGTCCGGTGATTGCGGAGCTCGAACTCGACGCGCCGAGCGTCGGCAGCTTCGTGTTGCGCGGCACGCTGCCCGTGCCACCGGGGAGTTTCCCGCGCGCGGACGGCAAATTGCCGTTCTCGATCCGCAACGTCGACGGCTTCGTCGTGCCGACGCAGGTCGAGATCGTCTCGCGCTATCCGGTCGACGCCGACGGCGCCGATGTCGTCGAGGTGCTCGGGCGCGTGCAACTGCCGGCGGGCGCGACGCCCGGGCAGAAGATCCGCTATGAGGTCGTCGACAACGTCCACGCGAGTTCGAAGCTGCCGATCAAGCGCGACGTTTTGAACCTGCTGACGCAGCCGGGCACGGTGATGCTCGTCGCGCGCGACTGCTTCGGGCATCAGTACACGCTCGACTTGTTCACCGGCGTGCGCGATGCGTCGACCGCCGGAGTGAAGACGCTGCGTCAAGGTCCCGGCGCGGTGCAAATGCGCACCTACGGCGTGATGCAATCGAACGCCGCTGTCGGCGGAACGAACGGCGCGCTGCAGCACTTCTTCGGAGTGCATGCCTACGTGACGGCCTGGGCGCAGGAGGACTTCGTGTCGCTCGATTTGCGCGTCAACAACGGCTCGAG
>CAYHRR010000771.1:0-1798 GCA_964358875.1 uncultured Planctomycetaceae bacterium
CGCGCACTCCGGGATGGCGTTCGAACAGTTCGAGCACCTTGAGCAGCAAGTCGTCGAAATCGAGCGCGTTGTTCTTGTGCATCGCGGCCTCGTAGGCGCGCCACACGCGACCGCAGACTTGCTCGTGCACGCCGATCTCGTCGCCCGTCGCCGGCTCGAACGCTTCCGCACGATTCTTGCGCGCGCTGATCCATGCGCCGACGTCGCCGGGCTTGAAGGCCGTCGTGTCGAAGCCCTCGGCTTTGATCAGATCGCGGATCAGCTTCGAACGATCGTCCGTGTCGTAGATCGTGAAGTCGCGCGTGTAGCCGGCGAGGTGCTCGATGTCGCGGCGCAGGATGCGCGCGCAAGCGGCGTGAAAGGTCGCGATCCACGCGCCCGGACCGACGCCGAGTTTCGCGCAGCGCTCGCGCAGCTCCCCCGCCGCCTTGTTGGTGAAGGTGATCGCGAGGATCTCGCCCGGCTGCACGTTGCGGCAGTGCATCAACCAAGCGATGCGCCGCGTGATCACGCGCGTTTTTCCGGAGCCCGCGCCGGCGAGGATCAGCAGCGGGCCGTCGCCGTGCACGGTCGCCGCGCGTTGACCTGGATTGAGACCGCTCACGAGCTCGTCCTCGGTCCACGCGCGCGCGCCGGACGCGTGCTGCGGCGCTGACGGCGAAGCGCCGCTCGTGTTCGCTCCGGCGCCGTTCGCAGGCGCCGCCGCAGCCGCGCTCGCGAACAGGTCGGCCGTCGAGCTCGTCGGTTGTCTCGGGATCGCCATGCGAAGCGGCGCATCGTAGCCGCCGCATCGCGATCTTTCTGCGGCACGGCCTGTGCGTTTGCGGCGCTCGAACGCGCGATCGGTCGGACGATTCGAAAGCGCGGCGCGTGCGCGCACGAGGAAAGATCGCGCCGAGGCGGCTACGATCCGTCGCGATGTCGTCGCGCATGCAGATAGTCGCAGTCGGTGCCTTGACGCTCGCGCTGTCGGTGCCGAGTTGCGCGCCCGAGCTCGCTCCGCGCCGGCCCAACATCGTGTTCGTTTCGATCGACAGCCTGCGCCGCGACCACGTCGGCTGCTACGGCTACGGGAAGGCGACGACGCCGGTGATCGACGCGCTCGCCGCCGACGGAGTGCGCTTCGACAGTGCCGTGAGCACGACCTCGTGGACCTTGCCCGCGCACGCCGCGATGTTCACGGGCCTCTACGATTCGACGCACGGTCTGTACGACAACGGGCTGCGCCTCGCGCCGGAGCACGCGACGCTCGCCGAGCAACTCGCTGCGAACGGCTACCACACCGCCGGCTTCTACTCAGGCCCGTACCTGCACCCGACCTTCGGCCTGGGCGATGGTTTCGAGGTCTACACGAGCTGCATGACGGCCGTCGACGCGGGCGCCGGCGATGAACACGTGCGCAGCGAATCGCGTGCGCCGGCCGGCAAATCGCACGACGACGTCACCGGGCCGCGCACCGTCGCTGAAGTCACGCGTTGGGCCGATCAGCGCCCACAGGATCGGCCCTACTTCCTGTTCGTGCACATGTGGGACGTGCACTACGACTTCATCCCGCCGCCGCCTTACGACACGCGCTTCGATCCCGACTACACCGGCACGCTGAGCGGTGTCGATTTCATGGGCAATCCGGCGGTGAATCCGCAGATGGCGCCGCGTGAGCTCGAGCACCTGCTCGCGCTGTACGACGGTGAGATCGCCTTCACCGACGACAACTTGGGCAAGCTGCTCGACGTGCTGCGCGCGCGCGGCCTGCTCGACGACACGCTCATCGTCGTCACCGCCGATCACGGCGAAGAGT
>CAYHRR010000772.1:0-1781 GCA_964358875.1 uncultured Planctomycetaceae bacterium
CAGCGCCGTCACGGCGCCGCACGACAGCAGCATGAAGATCCAGCCGGTCGTCGTCAGGGTGGCGAGCATGTGTGTGTCTCCTTCAGTCCTTGGCCGGGAGCTTGCCGTCGAGATCGAGGCCCTGGGCGCGCCAGCGGTTGCTGCCGATTGCAGTGATCGCCACGAGCGCGACGATCGTCACGATCAGGAACACCCAGGTGCGCTGCGTGTCGGGATCCGCGAGCATCTTCGACCAGTAGCCATCGGTGACCTTGCCGTCCTTGTCGACGCTGTCCGGCAGGTTCGTGAGGCAGAAGCCGATGATCACGACGATCAAGTAGACCGGCGACACGTACTTGATCACGAACTGGAAGAAGCGCGGGATCTTCATGGTCGCCCCCTCGTGTGCCTCGGCGAGGCCCTTGTCGAGGCCGAAGATCCAGCCAAACGCGATGATCTGCACGGCGGCGACGACCAGGATGAAGAACGAGCCGACCCAGAAGTCGATCGTGTCGAGCGCGGTGAGGCCCTTGCTGTACCAGAGGATGAACGCGTTGCCGGCCAGCCCCCAGATCGTCACCATCGTCGTCGACGCCTTCTTGCCGATGCCGAGCGCTTCTTCGAAGAACGCCTTGGTCGGCTGCAGCATCGACAGCGAGCTGGTGATCGCGGCGAGGAACAGGATCATGAAGAACGCGGCGCCGAAAAAGTTGCCGCCTGGCATCTGCGCGAACACCATCGGCAGCGTCTTGAAGCCGAGGCTCATCGAGCCGCCGGTGCCTTGCGCGGTGATCGCGACGCCGACGAACACGACCGACGCCGTCACGGTGATCAGCCCGCCGAGCACGACCTCGAAGAACTCGTTGGTCGCCGAGGCGGTGAGCCCCGACAGCACGACGGCGTCCTTCTTCTTCATGTAGCTGGCTTAGTTGATGATCACGCCGAAGCCGACCGACAGGCTGAAGAAGATCTGCCCGGCCGCGGCGAGCCAGGTCTTGAAGTTCCACAACTTGTCGAAGTTGGGGTTCCACAGGTAGCCGAGGCCGTCGTTGACCGACTGGCCGGTGGTGCCGGCCGGCGCGTCGAGCGTCAGCACGCGCACCAGGATGGTGATGCCGAGGATCGCCATCACCGGCATCGCGTACTTGCAGACCGTCTCGATGCCCTTCGACAGGCCGCGGTAGACGAAGGTGACGTTGAGCACCACCGTGATCAGGAACGCCCAGATCATCGGGTGGATGCCGTTGCTGAACAGCGCGCCGTGTTCGGCGGCGCCCGTGACGTTGGTGAAGAACGCGCGCGTCGCCGGCGCCTGCACGTCGACCACGCTGGTCGTCGCATCGAGGCCGATGCCGCCGGTGCAGTACTTCCAGAAGTAGAACAGGCACCAGCTCTCGATCAGCACATAGTAGAAGTAGACGCCGAGCGGGATCAGCACGCCGAGCACGCCGGCGTAGCGACCCCAGCCGCCCTTGGTCCAGATGCCGAGGATGCCCGGCGCGCTGTGGAAGCCCTTGCGCCCGCCGTAGCGGCCCATCGCCCACTCGGCCCAGCCGATCGGGATGCCGAGCAGCAGCAGCGCGCAGAAGTACGGAATCATGAACGCGCCGCCGCCGTTCTCCGCCGCGTTGCCCGGGAACCTCAGGAAGTTGCCGAGCCCGACTGCAGAACCGGCGACCGCGAGGATGACACCGAGGCGCGAGCCCCACTGCTGCGTTGGTTGTTTCGTCATGGGCGAACGGGAGAGCGCGGGGACTGTCGCGCGCTGCCGTTGCCGATGCAACCCGCAGGTCGGGGAAAGG
>CAYHRR010000773.1:0-1776 GCA_964358875.1 uncultured Planctomycetaceae bacterium
TCGATCGCGCGACCGCGCACTTGCTCGGGCGCCGCGTACAACGGCGTGCCGATGAAGGTGCCCGAGCGCGTGATCGACGACTCGCCGCTCGCGGCGCGCGCGAGCCCGAAGTCGCCGACCTTTACCCGCCCGTCCGCGGAAAAGAAGCAGTTCGCCGGCTTGACGTCGCGGTGCAGAACGCCGGCACGATGCGCGGCTTCGAGCCCGTCTATGATCTGCAACGTCCAACCGACGACGAGTTCGATCGCCGGCGGCGGATCGGTCATCACGAAGTCGGCGAGCGTCGCGCCTGTCATCAGCTCCATCGAAATCGCCGGACTGCCGTCGACTTGGTGCACGCCGTACACGAACACGCAGCACGGATGCGAGATCGCGGCGGCGAGCTTGGCCTCGCGTTCGAAGCGTTCACGCGCGTCGGGGCGTTCGAGTTGCCACTTGGGCAAGAGCTTGAGCGCGACGCGGCGCTGGGTGGCGAGCTCTTCCGCCTCGTAGACCGTGCCCATGCCGCCGCTGCCGAGCACGCGCAGAACGCGGAAGCCGTCGGTTTCGAGCGGCAAGCGAAAGTCGAGACTGGGGACCATGGCGGCGCAGCATCGTAGTGTCCGCAGCCGTCGCGCCGCCGCCTCGATTCGGCGCGTGTCGCCTCGGCCAGCGCTTCGGCGGCCCCGGATCGCAGCTGGGCGTGCAGCGCCGAGCCCGGCAGGCCTGAGTCGTCGCGAAGTCGTCCGCTGAAGCGCGCCGAGTTCGCGACGCAGCGCGACCTCAGCGCGAGCGCGCCGAATCCGCCGTGCCGGCGAGCACGCTCGCATCGAGGCTCGTCGCGCGCGCATCGCAAACTCGCCTCGGCCTCGTGACAAGCATCGGCGACGGCCTCCAATCCGTCACAACCTCTCAGTCGCGACACGCACGCTCGCTACCATGCCGCGCCGCTCCCAAGTTCGACCGTTCCTCGTTCGCAATCCGCCCAACTCGTGTCGCAGATCCTCCTCGACGGTCGTTCGCTCACGCTCGAAATGCTCAGGCCGCTGCTCTGCGGCGTGCCGCTGCAATTGGCGTTGACGCCTGCCGCGCGCGTCGCCGTGCAGCGTGCGCGCGATCTCGTCGAGCAGCACGTGCGCGCCGGCGACGTCGTGTACGGCTTGACGACCGGCTTCGGCAAGCTGAAGAGCATCGCGATCGGACGCGCGGATCTCGTCGAGCTGCAGCGCAACCTCGTGCTCTCGCATTGCTGCGGCGTCGGCGAGCCGATGCCGATCGCCGAAGTGCGCGCCGCGCAGATCGCGCGCCTCAACGGGCTTTCACGCGGCCATTCGGGCGTGCGCGTCGAGTTGCTCGAAGCGCTCGTGCGTCAATTCAACGCGGGCTTTGTGCCCGTCGTTCCGCAGCAGGGCTCGGTTGGCGCCAGCGGTGATCTCGCGCCGCTCGCGCACATGGCCGCTGCGGCGATGGGGCACGGTGAGGCGTACGTGCTGCGCGGCGGCGAAGCGCGACGGATGAGCGCAGCCGACGCGCTCGCCGCGATCGGCGAAAAGCCCGTCGAATTCCAGGCCAAGGAAGGCCTCGCCGTCATCAACGGCACCGAGGTGATGAAGGCCGTCGGCGCGCTCGTCGTGCTGCGCGCGCGCAACTTGTCGAAGGCGGCCGACGCCATCGCTGCGTTGACGATCGAAGCGCTGAGCGGTTCGGTCAAGCCGTTCGACGCGCGTTTCGCCGAGCTCAAGGGCAACGCCGGTCACGCGCGCTGTGCGGAGAACGTGCGCAAGTGCTTGGCGCACT
>CAYHRR010000774.1:0-1775 GCA_964358875.1 uncultured Planctomycetaceae bacterium
CCGAAACGGCCGCCGGCTGCGCGACCTCGGGCGAACGCTCCGCTGTCGCGGGGTCCAAGGCGAGCACTAGGCCGAGCACGTGCAGGCCCGCCGCGTCGCGCATTACGCGCAAGCGCGGTTTCTCGATCTCGATCGACTTGATGTGAACGTCGCCGCTCGTCACGTCGATGCGCGCGATCTCAGCGCGCACGGAGTCGACGCCGGCGAGGACCGGCCCGCCGCTCGTGGCTCGGAACGCGAGTCCTTCGAGCGCGATCTCGCCCGCGATGCCGGCGCCGAAGTCGACGTCGATCGGGCTGCGCCGCGTGAGCTCGAAGCGCGCACGCAAGCGCGCCTCGAACTCACCGCCGTCGAGCTCGCGACCGTCGATGCGCGCTGCGAGCGACGGTGCGAGTTGAGTGAGCGCCGCGCCGTTCAGTCCGCGCGCGCCCAGACGAATCTCGAGTTCCGGATCGGCGCTGAAGGGCTTGAGCGTCGCGTCGATCTCCAGCGCGTCGACGAGCGGTTGCGCCGAGCCGCGCACCGCGAACACGAGCGGCGCCGGCGACTCGGCGTTCGGCGCGAGCAGCGTCAGCGGCCCCGGCGTGCTCAGCGTGAAGGCCAGTTCGAGCGGGCGTGCTTCCGCGCCGAACATGCGGTCGGTCCAAGTGAAACGAGCGAGCTCGAGCTCGAGTTTGGCGAGCGTCACGGTCGGCAGCTCAGCGGGCGACGTCGCGCGCACACGCGCAGCGGGCGACGGTGCGGCGCCAAGGTCGTGCTCTGTCGCCACGAAGTCAGGCGCCTGCGGAGTCAGCGCGAACCCGAGCGCATGCACGTTTCCATCGACGTGGCGCTCCGCCGTCGCGTGCACGCCGCGCACGCTGATCGGGCCGATCTCGAACACGCGCGCGGCGGCGTCGAGACGTGGCGCCGACAGCGCGAGCTTGTCGACGCGCGCGAGCACAGCGTCGCCTTGGCGCAGCTCGATGCCCGCGAGCCCGAAGGCAGCATCGGCACCGCCGGCCGCGCAGGTGCCGAGGCGCGCATCGAGCTGCGCGCTCGCCCCGGCACCGTTCCATTCGCAGGTCACGTTCGCAGGCAGGTAAACGGACAACGGACCGCCGTGCAGACCGCGCGCCGCGATTTCGAGGCGCGCAGTGAGCTTCGCCGGGTCGAGCGAAAGCGGACCGCTGATCTCGAGTTCGTCGAGCGTGCGCTCGATCGTCGCACGAACTCGTAGCTGCGCGGGTTTCGTACTGGGTCCGAGCACGGCGGCGCTGAGGCTGCCGGCGCAAACTGCCGTTGCGTCGAGCGGCGGCGAAACGCGCGCGTCGTGCCAACGCAAACGCGCGTCGACGAGCTCCAGCGCATCGACGGCGATGCGCGGAAGTGCCGTCGCCGTCTCAGGCGGTGCTGTTATCGGAGCCGTCGTAGGCGCGCGCTCCACGTCGACAGTGCGCACGCCGCAAGCGCTCAGCGAACCGTCGGTTTCGCGACCGAGCAGAACCTCGGGGCGGACGATTTCGAGTGAGCGCACGGACAAGCCCCGTTCGCCAAGCGTCGCGCCGTTGATGCGCAACGCCTCGACGCCGGCGAGCAACTCACCGTTGTCGTCGAGCGTCGCGCGCTCGACGGCGAGATCGAACGCGAGCTGCTCCGCGGCGAGCTTCACGTTCGCATCGACGTCGAGCGACGCGCGTCCGTTCGCGAGCGTCGGCGCGAGACCGAGCGCAGTCAGGTACCCCGCGACGCCGCCGAGCGCGAGCCCCTCGGCGCGCAGGCCTGCGTGCAAGCTG
>CAYHRR010000775.1:0-1772 GCA_964358875.1 uncultured Planctomycetaceae bacterium
CGCGAGAACTGGGTGTAGGTGGGTTCACTTCCACGCCGGCGTTCCGTCGGCGCGGTAGGGGGCCCAGGCGAGCACGACCGTGCGCACGGAGACGGCGCTGCGTTTCGCGCTGAGTTTGCGCGGGGTCAGCGTGTCGGTCGCGACGTCGTTCTCGGCCGTGACGGCTGCGCTGTCGGATTCGAGCTGTTCGCGCAGCGCGCGCAACTGCTCGTCGACCGCGGCGATGTCGGCCTGCGCGCGCTCGACGTCGTTCGCTTCCTTCATCGATCGACCGACACCGCGCGCGGCGGTTGCGGCGCGGCCGACGTTGCCGGACGCGCGCGAGCGACCGAGGAACGCCGAGAGCAACGCCGATCCGAAGGACAACGCGGTGCCGAGCTTCGCGCCGCTCGCCTGTTGCTGCTGCACGTCGAGCATTTGCTCGCGCTTGCGCCGGCGTTCGTCGAGCAGAGCGAGTTTCGGCGCGTACTTCGCGCGCAGCTTGTCGACGGCGGCGTCGCGGCTTTCGCGCGCGAGTTGAGCTAGCCGCGCACGAAACGCGCGCTCGCTCTCGCCCGGTTGGGAGCACAGGCCGGTGCGTGCGCTCTCCGACACTTCGAGTTGCGCGCTTCGGTAAACGTGTTCGACGAAGGCCTTGCGCCACGCGTCGTAGCTCTTCGCCTTCGCGCAATCCGCAGGCAGGGCCGCGAAACGCGCGTTCGGCGCCGGCTCGTGGTCGAGTGCGTCGGCGCCGACGTCGAGGCGCTCACTTGCCGCCCAATCGACGGCGACGGGACCGCGAGAGCATTCGACGAGCAGCACCACGTCGACGCAGGCCTCGATGCCGAGCTTGGGCTCGCGAAAGGCCACCGTCGCGGATCCGAACAACGCAGGCCGGTACTCGATCGGTCCGGCGCGCGCGGCGAGCGGCACGAAGAACTGTGCTACATCGGCGGCGATCACGGGACGTTGCGTCGCCGGCGCGGCGTCGGCGTCCATCGACACGATGGCCGCGTTCATCGACGCGCTCGCCGCGTTCATCGGCGCGGCGGGGCTGCGCGGAGTCGCAAGTACGAGCGGCGAAACCGGCGTCGTCGAACCGACCGTCGGCGGGGGAGCAACGTGCATGTTCGCGGCACTGCTCGCGCTTTTGCGCGCGTTGCAGAGTTGTTTGATCTCGACGCGCGTCATCGGCCCGCGCAGGTACGACATCGCCCAGCGCGTCTCGAACACCAGCGGCGCGTCCTCGTGCACGTTGTTCATCACGAACATGCGCGCCGACAGCGACGCGAGCGTGCGCTCCATCGCCGCACGATCGAAGCCCGCTCCGGCGTTCGAGGACGCGCCTTCGAGTCCGTCGAGCAAACGCGCCTTGTCGCGCTCGGTCTGCAGGCGCCCGATGAACCAAGTGCCCGCGTTGGCGAGGCCTTTGTAGTCGAGGTCGACCGGATTCTGCGTCGCAAGCACGATGCCGACGCCGAACGCGCGCGCTTGCTTCATCAAAGTCAAAAGCGGCGCTTTCGAGGGCGGATTCGCGACGGGCGGGAAGTAGCCGGCGATCTCGTCCATGTAGATCAGCGCACGCAAGCTCGACGTGCCGCGTTGGCGCCGCACCCAATCGAGCGTTTGGTTGAGCAGCAGCGACACGAAGAACATGCGCTGCGCGTCGGAGAGGTGCGCGATCGTGATCACCGCGATGCGCGGCTTGCCTTCCTTCGTGTAGAGCAAGGTGTCGAGGTCGAGCGCTTCGCCGTGCATCCATGCAGCGAAACCGGGGCTCGCCAGCAAGTTGT
>CAYHRR010000776.1:0-1768 GCA_964358875.1 uncultured Planctomycetaceae bacterium
CCTGTGCTTCGCCGTAGGACGTCGGCGCGCGCGTGCCGACGATGGCGACTTTGTGCTCGCACGCGAGCCATTCGGTCCTTCCACGCAGCCACAACTCGTCCGGCGGTGCGTCGATGCGAGTCAACAGATCCGGCCAAGTGCGCGAGCCGCGCTCGAGGTGCAACACGTTGTGCGCCATGCACGGCGATGACGCCGTTGGGGCGCGGCGGGTCACAGCTGTTCGCGAAATACCAAGCGCGGACGGCGCTCGAACTCGAACTCGGGCTCCTGACCCGGCCGCGCACGCAACAACGGCGCGAGCGCGGTCTGCATCGCCGCGAGGAACTCCGTGACGTCGAGGCCCAAATGCGCCGGCAAATAGGGCCCGAGATACTGACGGTGTCCGCTGTAGAGCTTGCGCGCGCCGTCGGGATTGCCGAGTTGCCAGTGGTGCAGCGCGATGCAGGCTTGGATCAGTCCTTTGAGAAAGTCCGAATCGCGCGTCGCCGCGTTCTCCCACAACAGGTCGAGCACCTCGTGCGCTTCGTGGTAGTGCGCCGCGTTGAACAACTCGGCCGCTGCGGCGAGCCGCCCCGCGAGTTCGGCGCTCATCGCGCTATTTGCCGCCGGACTCGGGATCGTTGCCGCGCTCGCCGCGCTTCTTGCCGCGTTCGAGCACGACCGGGTTGCCCCAGAAATAGTCCCAGCGATTCTGCATCTCCTTCGGCAGCGGCGCGGGCTTCGCAGCGACCTTGAAATCGCCTTTGTGCTCGTTCCACCAAGCGCTCCACGCGTCTTGCGAGTTGCCCTCGTCGACGCCGGTCAGCTCCATCAGCGCCAGCCGAAACGTCCCCATGTAGGGCTGGATTTTTTCGCGGCCCGCGGCGCGCATCAATTGAATGAGCGCCTCGAGCGACTTGTCGGTGCGGATGTTGGCGAGCGAGAGCACGCGCGCGTCGATCACTTTGAAATCTTCGGTCGCCAAGGCGCCGTCGGCGAGCCACGCGATCGACGCGGGATTGGCGTGCTGTCCGAGCGCCTTGATCAGCTTGGCGAAGAGTTCCGGGTCCTTGGCGAGCTTCTTGTCGCGCTTCGCACAGTCGTGAAGCGCGTCGAAGGCATCAGCGTGCTTCATGAAGCGCAAAGCCTCGATCGCGGCGGCTTGCACCGTCGCGTCGCCGTCGCGCAGTCCGTGCGCGACGCGCGCGATCACCGTCGCTTCGACGAGCGTCGCCGCGCGTGCGATCGCAGCGACGCGGTCGAGCGGCTTGCCCTTCGCGAAGGCGTTGTCGAGTTCCGCGACTGCGGCCTTCACCAGCGCCGGATCCGGCGGCGGCGCGCCCTTTTCCTGCGCAGGAAGCAACGCGCACACGGTGAGAAGGAATTGAACGAGCATGAGTTTCCTTGGGTCGGCGAGAGCTTAGCAGTGGACGCGCTGCCCGCTCGGTGGCCGTCCCGTCTGCTGCAAGTGAGGCGCGGTTGCAGGGCTGCGAAACCGCCGGTTCGCGACGACGTTCCGGCTGCTCTCGACACTTGTGGCGCTGCTCCCAACGAGGCAGCGTCGCGCTCCGGTGTACGATCCGCGCCATGCGAGGCTGCCGCGTTCGATTCGTTGCCTGTGTCGTCGCGTTGGGCGTGAGCGCGGCCTTCGTACATGCGCAGGATTCGCGCGGGGCGCAGGCGCAGACACCGGATTCGGGCGCTGTGCTCACGATCGACGGCGTAGCGGTTTCGGGCGATGCGTACGGGCGTTGGATGCTCGATTTGTTCGCGTCGCGGCTCGCGCGCG
>CAYHRR010000777.1:0-1764 GCA_964358875.1 uncultured Planctomycetaceae bacterium
CAGGATCGCCGCTCCACGCTCTGTCGTAGTAGGGGCTTTTTCAACGGGCTGCTAGGGCGCGAAGCTCGCGTTCAAAGCGTCGCTCGTGTTCGTGGTCGCAGGACTGCCGGCGGGATCGCGGTACCAGAACTGGAAGTTCCAGGCCGAGCCGGCGCTGATCGCTCCACCGGCGGGGAGGTTGAACAGGTCGAGTGTGCGGCTCGTCGAGCCATAGACGTCGATCGTTTGCAGCGACAGGCGCACCAGCGGCGACGCGATGCACATCCAGCCGTTCTTGAAGGGCACCGGCGCCGTTTGCGTTGCGCCGTAGAAGAAGATCCCGCTCTGAGCGGGAACGGCGCCGTTGACCTCGAGGCCGAAGTTGTTGAGCGCGAGCGACGTGCTGCCGGTCCAGCCGAGCGCCGCGCCCGGCCCGACGGAATTCGGCGACGTCAGGCAATACAGCGCGCCCGTGCTCGTCGTCGGAATCCCGAGCGTGCCGTCGTAGTGCAGGTTCTGCGCGTAGATGTCGCCCGAATCCGCGCGCTCGTCATCCCACACCAAACGTGCGTCGCCGGTCGCGTCGATCACGAGCTGCGGCTTGTCCTTCCACACCAAGTTCGAGCACACCGCGATCGGCGCGCTGTTCCAAATGGCCGAGCCGTTGCCGTCGAGGCGCGTCGCCAGGATGTTCGAGTTCAGGTTGCCGAAGGTCGGGTACTGGAAGTAGCAAGCGAGCACGCCGTCGCCGAAGGGCACGATGCGCTCGAAGCCTTCGTTGATCGAGTCGACCGGCGCCAACTCGATGCCGTCCGAACCCCACAGGCGCACTCCCGCCGCCGAGATGCGTTGGACGCCGACGCCGCGATTGCCTTGGCCGGAGTCGCGGCGGTCGAACAGCACGACCATGTCGCCGCTCGCCGGCAAGTAAGCGAGCGCCGGGTCGAACTTGTGTCGATTGGCCTCGAGCGAAACCTGCAGGCCGTTGTGCGCGAACAACTCGGTGCCGCTCGCGTCGACATGCTGCACGTAGCAATCGGACAGCGTCGCGCTGCGGTGCCACGCGAGCAGCGCGCCGCCGGCTCCGTCGCTCTTCAGCGTCGGCTGGTGCGCAATCGGCACCGAAGTCGCGTCGAGTACGACGACGGGATTGCCCGCGTTCCATTGCGCGAGCGCGTTGCTCCCATAGCGCTGCACGCGGATGTGGCGCGGACTCGAGAACGTCGCCGTATTGCGCAGCCACTGCACGATGAAACCGCCGACGCCGTCGGTGACGACCGTGCAGAAGCCCGGCTTCTCGTTCGTCGTCGTGCCGGTCGGAAGCGCGATGTCGCTCGGTCCGAGCAACGGCGCGCCGGTCGTGTCGATGCGTTGCGCGCGGATCGAACCCGTGCCCGTGTTCGGGCTTAGCGACCAAACGCAGATGAAGCTACGGTCGCTGAGCTCGGCGAGGCTCGGATTGGCTTCGAAATCCGGGTTGTTCGAAAGCGTGGCGCCGTTCGCTCCCCACAGGAACACGCCCGTCGGCGAGATGCGGTACGCGTACACGTCCAGATCGCCGCCCGCGCGAACGTCGGTGAAGGCGAGCACGCAATTGCCGCCGCTGTCGCTGATCAAGTCCCAACCGACGAGCGACGTGTTCTGCGTGTTGCTGCTGACCAGCAAGCCGTTCGCGCCGAGCAATCCGTTGCCGTCGCGATCGAGCAACTGCACATAGACGTCGTAATTGCTCCCACGGTGGTCGAACCAACCGATCCAAGTCCTCCCGCCGCCCGCAGCGGCCGC
>CAYHRR010000778.1:0-1761 GCA_964358875.1 uncultured Planctomycetaceae bacterium
GCTTGTCGACGCCGCTCGACCACTGCGTGAGCGCCAACTGCACGTCGAGCTGCTCGACCTGCACCATCTGCAGCGCGCCCAGCCCGTCGCGCGCGAGCAGCGACACGCCGGTCGCCGAGAATCTGTTCAGCCCTTCGCTGTGGACTTCGTCGACGCTCAACACGAGCCCGTAGTCGCGTTCGAGCACTTCGCGTGCGCGCGCCAACACCAACGGTGCCGCCCATTCGTCGCGCGTGACATAGGCGAGCGCTGCAATCCCGGCCGCGAGCAGCGCCGACGTAACCAAGACGCGCCGCGCGAGTCGGCGTCGCGGCGCGGTCGGATTCGCGATCTTGATCACTCGCTGCATGCCTGCGTCCGCGCCCGCTTCCCGAGCGTGCGCATCGGTCGATCGCGCGCCGCACGTGAACCTCGGAGCTCACTCCTCTCCGATACGGGTCCAACCTTGTTTGCGCAGCCAGCGCAACATGAACAGCGCGATCGTCGCGACGAGCGCGAGCACGACGAAATAGCCGTACTTCCAGCGCAATTCCGGCATGTTGTCGAAGTTCATTCCGTACACGCCGGTCACGAAGGTGAGCGGGATGAAGATCGATGTCACGGCCGTCATCATGCGCATCACTTGGTTCAAGCGCAGGTTGAGCGCGCCGTGCACGAGCTCGCGGACATCGGTGCCCAGCTCGCGGTAGTGATTCGCCAATTCGACGACGCCTTGGGTGTGGTCGCGCAGGTCGGAAACGAAGGGCAGCGTGGTCGCGCGAAAGTGCGCCTTCGTCTCGTGGGCGAGAGCGCCTGCGAGGTCGCGCATCGGCAGCGCGACGCGTGTCAGCAAGCGCAGGTCGCGCATCAGCTCGTACAGCGTCCGCAGTGGTTTCGACGAGGGACGCGCGATGGCATCGGTTTCGACTTGATCGAGGCGCGCGCCGAGATGTTCGAGGCACGGCACGTAGGTGTCGACGATGCAATCGAGCGCGCGGTACAGCAGAAAATCGACGCCGCTGCGCCGTGAGAGGCTCGACGCATCGGCGAGGCGCGTCCGCAGCGGCGCGAGCACGTCGAGCGGCTCGTCGACGATCGTGACGAGCTCGTGGCCGCGCATGAACAGCGACACCTGCTCGAACTCGGGATGCTCGCCGCTCTTGGCGGCGCGCGCGGTGACGAACAACGCTTCGCCGAATTGCTCGAGCTTGGGACGCGCGCAGTTGCCGACCACGTCTTCGAGCGCGAGGCGCGGGTACTCGAAGCGCTTTTCGAGCACGGCGAGCAATTCGTGACTGCCGAAACCCTCGATCTCGATCCAGGTCACGCCTTCGGTGTGCGGCAGCGCGGCGAGCTCCGCGACGCTGACCTGATCGCGCGACTCGATGCGCTCGCGGTCGTAACGCACGACGCGAATGCGCGGTGACTGCGCGTGATCGGGGAGCACGAGCGTCCCCGGGCTGAGCCCCGGGTTGGTCGGCAAACCGTGATGACGACGACGCTTCGACAAGCGCGCGGGAGTCTACGCAGCTCGCGGGCCGAGTTCTCGCCCGGCTTCGCGGCAGGACGGCGGGGCTGCTCTCCAAGCGCTCGTGCGCAGCGTGACCACGCCTTCGAACGTGAGCGCTCAGCGCACACAGCTCGTGCTCGCGCCCTGCACGCCCGCGACCGACCGCGAGACGACGTCAGGGCTTCGAATCGCGCGCGGCCATGAGCCGCGCCGGAACGCCGGCGCGGTGCAGCGCTCCGTAGAGGAACGGCCCGGCACCGTCGCCCGTGAAC
>CAYHRR010000779.1:0-1752 GCA_964358875.1 uncultured Planctomycetaceae bacterium
GTCAGCAACGGCATGTCGCCGACTTCGTCGAGGAACAACGTGCCGCCGTTGGCGTGGACGAAACGACCGTCCTTGCTCGAAATCGCGCCGGTGAAGGCGCCTTTGACGTGTCCGAAGAGCTCGGACTCGATCAGGCCCTCCGACAGCGCCGCGCAATTGACGGCGACGAAGTGTCGATCGCGGCGCGGCGAATTCGCATGCACGGCGCGCGCGACGAGTTCCTTGCCGGTGCCGCTTTCGCCGAGGATCAACACGGTTGCGCTGGTCCCTGCGACCTGGCGCACGATGGTGAACACGCGCTGCATCTGCGGTGAGTTCCCGACCAGCCCCTGCAAACCGAAGCGCTCGTCGAGCTGCTTGCGCAATTCGAGGTTGTCGCGACGCAGGTCACGGGCCTCGAGTGCGCGCGCGAGGCGCGTGCGCAACTCGGCGAGATTCACCGGCTTTTGCAGGTAGTCGGCCGCGCCGCTGCGCATGGCGTCGACCGCCGTCTCGACCGATCCGTGGCCGGTGATCAACAACACCGCGGCGTCGGGCTGCAGGGTCTTGGCTTCCTTGAGCACGTCGAGCCCGCTCTTGCCGTGCATCTTCAAATCGGTGAGCACCGCGTCGTAGCTCTCCTCCGCCAAGAGCTCGAGCCCGGCGTTGCCCGAATGCGCCAAGCGACAGCGATAGCCGTCGCTGTCGAGCCCTTCGGCGAGCGCCTCGGCGTGAGCCTCGTCGTCGTCGATGATCAACACCTTCGGGCCCGTGTTCACGTCGGCCGCGTTCATGCGCGCTGTTCCTCGTTCGCGTCACCCGCACTGTCCGCGACGCGGGCGTTGCCGCCGTCCTCGCCGACTTCGCGCTGCGCAGGCGGCGCAGGGCGTGCGATCTCGACGATCAACGGCAAGTACACCGAGAACGACGTGCCGCGACCGTGCTCCGACACGACGTGCATCGAACCGCCGTGGTCTTCGACGATGCGCCGCGCGGTCGGCAAGCCCAGCCCGGTTCCGCCCTTCTTGTCGGACCAATACTCATCGAAGCAGTGCTCGACCGCCTCCGGGCTCATGCCGACACCGGTGTCGGTCACGGTCAATTCCGCCCAGTTGCCGTCGCGGCGCACACGCACCAACAACTCGCCGCCGTTCGGCATCGCCTCGCGCGCATTCTTCAACAGATTGAGCACGGCCTGTTTGAAGGCTGTTTCGTCGATCATCACGAGCGGCATGCCCACCGGCAGGTCGGCGTGCTGGCGAATACCGAGCAGTTGGTCTTCGGGCTCGACGAATTCGAGCAACTCGCGCACGAGCTGCGCGATGTCGCAGGGCTCGCGGTTGATCTGCTCGCCGCGCGTGTAGCGCAGGAACTCGTCGACGATCGACTCGAGCCGACTGACCTCGCGCTGCAAGGTCTTCAGGCGCCGCAAGGAGCGCTGCTCGCGCGGACTGGTCTCGCCGGTAGCGCGCCCGATGCCGACCTTGCTCCACTCCTCTTCGAGCAGCGCCAAATTGATCGCGATCGTCGACAGCGGATTCTTGATCTCATGGGCCAAGCCGCCCGCGAGTCGCGACAGGAACGCGACTTGTTCCGAGGCGGTGCGCGGACGCGGTGCGTGTGACGACGATCGATGCTCGAGGCGTTCCATGCAGCGTTGGAGCCGGTCCGGCGAGCGGGATAGGCTACTCGCCGCTGCATGAAGCCACCAATGCGACAACGAGCCGAACTCTTGAGCTGGGGCACAGCGCGTCCGGCTGCGGACGCGACGAC
>CAYHRR010000780.1:0-1748 GCA_964358875.1 uncultured Planctomycetaceae bacterium
CAGGTGATGCGCATGCCGACCAGCGTGGTCTTCACGCTGTCCCAGATGTTCTTGACGTAGCCCGCTGCGGTTTCGGTTTGCTGCATGGCTAGCTCCCGAACAACGCGTGCTTGCCGGCTTCCCAAAGCGCGGCGCCGACGGCGCACACGAGCGCGAGCGGCGTGAGGTACTTGTAGCCCATCGTCATGACTTGATCGACGCGCACGCGCGGCAGCGTCCAACGCAACCACATCATCAAGAACACGCCGGCGAGGCTTTTCGTGAGCAAGGTCAGGCCCGCGATCGCGTGGTAGGGCAGCGACTTGAAGTTGAACTGCAGCGCGCCGTCGACGTTGGTCAAGAGCTCGGTGCCGCACCACTGACCGGCGAGGTGCGTCAGCGGGCTCTCGAAGCCGCCGAAGAAGAACACGGCGCCGATCGCGCTCATCAAGAACATCGCGGCGTACTCCTCCATGAAGAAGAACGACCAGCGGATGCCCGAGTATTCGGTCATGAAGCCGGCGACGAGTTCGCTCTCGGCTTCCGGCAAATCGAAGGGCGCGCGCTTGGTCTCGGCCAAGGCGGCGACGAGGAACAGCACTGCGGCCGGCAACATGAACGGGTTCTTGAACAGGAACCAACCCATGCCGAAGTAGTCGGACTGCAACGCGCTCGCTTCGCGCAGATTCAAGGTGCCCGCGACCATCACCGGCACGAGCAGCGAAACGCCGAGCGGGATCTCGTAGGCGACGACCTGCGCCGCCTCGCGCATCGAGCCGTAGATCGTCCACTTCGAATTCGAGGCCCAGCCGGCCATCACGACGCCGATCGTCGTCATCGACGACAGCGCGATGATGAAGAACACGCCGAGGTCGAGGTTGGCGAAGTACAGGCCCGGTGTGAACGGATAGGCCGCCATCGCGCCGAGGATCGCCGCGAGCACCAGCGCGGGCGCGAGCATGAACAGCAAGCGATCCGCGTCGCGCGGAATCATGTCTTCCTTGAGCATCAGCTTGACGCCGTCGGCGATCGACTGGAGCCAGCCGTGCCAACCGACGTACATCGGGCCGTAGCGACATTGAATGTGGCCGGCGACCTTGCGCTCGAGCCACACCGAAAACATCGCGAGCACCGACACGAAACCGAGCGCGAGCCCGATCGAAGCGAGCGCCGCGCCGAGCCACAGCGCCCACTCGGGCAGATACGCGCCCAGCGCCGCGCGCAGTCCTTCGAGGATCGCATTGGCCTGGTTCATCGATCGGTCTCCCCGACGACGATGTCGGTCGAGCCGATGATCGCGATCGCATCACCGACGAGCGCGCCCGGGAGAATGTCCTCGAGCACCGCGAGGTTGGTGAACGACGGGCCGCGCACGCGCGTGCGCACGGAGACCTTGCCGCCGTCCGAAACCAAATAATGGCCCAGCTCGCCGCGCGGATTCTCGATGCCGACGTAAACCTCGCCCGTCGGCACCTTGAGCGTCTTCGGCAACTCGCCGATCACCGGGCCGTCGACCATGTGATCGAGGCACCAGCGCACGATCTTGATCGACTCGATCATCTCCTGGACACGCACCCAAGCGCGGTCCCAGCAGTCACCGAGCGCGCCCATCTCGCCGCGCGCCACGGGAATCTTGTAGGCGCCGTCGCGCCAGATCTCGCCGTAGCACATGTACGGCATGTCGCGACGCAGGTCCCAATCGACGCCCGAACCACGCAACATCGGGCCGGTCAGCGCGAAGTCGAGCGCCATCTCGCGCGAGATCACGC
>CAYHRR010000781.1:0-1350 GCA_964358875.1 uncultured Planctomycetaceae bacterium
TCGAAACATGCCCGTGGCCGAGGCCTCGAGTGCCTCGACGATGTCGCGGCCATCCGGGCCGAGGCGCGGAACGTGCGCGTAGGCGAAGCGCAAGCGTCGTTCGAAAGTCTCGACCTCGCGCGCGAACAGCGGCTCGGCGCGCTTGTACAACAGCTCGAACGTCGTCGCGTTCGCCAAGCTCGGCACCACGCGTCCGCGTCCCGCCGCCAGCAACAGGCCCGCGAGCGAGTTCGCGTCCGCGCTGCGCTTCCAACGGCGCTCGAGCCAACCGAGCGCCGCCGGCCAACCGCTCGCAGCGAGCGCGCGCGCAGCGCCTTCGCCGCGCGGCCGATCGCCGAACTTGACCACGTCCCGCGTCCAGTCGATCAACAGCGCCGCACCGCCACGTTCCTCATCGACAGGTCGTGCAACGAGCACCCAACGGTGCGGACCATCGAAACCGTAGCCGCGCAACTCGAGACGGTAGATGCGCACGAGCTGCACGAGCACGTCCTCGAAGCACCCCTCGACGACGCGCTCCGCCGTGCGCGCGATCGTCAAATGCCCGTCACCCGAAGCGACAAAGGTCGCCGGATCCACGACGATGGCGAGCGCCTCGTCGAGCCCCTGGGGACCGAGAAAAGGCGGCGCGTGCCGCGCGAGACGGTCGATGACCTCGTCCGGCTCGCCCACCGTCGGCCGCAGCGAAAACGCGCCGAAACTGCGCCCACGCAGCAGCTCGACGACACGTTCGGCGCCGAGCGCTTCGAGCGTGTCCGCCTCGAACCAGCGCGCAATCTGCGCGCGCAACGCACGACGCCCGACCAACGCGAGCTCAGGATCGACTTCGAGTTCGAGCAGCACAGCCAAGTCAAGATGTCGGTCACCAAGTCCGAGCGCATGCGTGAGCCGCACGCGCGTCTCAGCGCCACCGCTGTGAACCGCTTCCGCGACAGCCGCAAAATCCTCCGCCTCGAGATGCGCGCCAAGCCAACGCTCCGCCGCCTCGCGCTCGTTCGCAGATTCCGCTTCGAGCCGCGCCAGCGCCGCGCGCACGTCGTCATCGCGCTGCACGCAAGGCGCTGAAAACGCCAAAAGCAACGTCGCAAGCCACATCGCGCGCAGCGTAGGGAGACCGCGCGCAGGCCGCCATCCTCGCGCGAGGAGCATGCGACAAGAACAAGCAACGCGAGGACACCGCGCACCCAATCGACGCCGCCAGCACCAAGGGCCCGCGGCCACGAAGCCCAACGCAAGCACGCCGACGTGCAGCAAGAAGCACGCGGCAAGAACGAGCAACGCAACGCTCCGCGCATCCAATCGACGCCGCCAGCACCAAGGGCCCGCGGCCACGAAGCCCAACGCAAGCAC
>CAYHRR010000781.1:1450-1746 GCA_964358875.1 uncultured Planctomycetaceae bacterium
GCCGACGCGCGGCGAGAAGCACGCGACACGCGCGAGCAACGCAACGCTCCGCGCATCCAATCGACGCCGCCGGCACCAAATGCCCGGCGTCACGACGCTCAACGCAAGCACGTCAACGCGCGGCCAAGTGCATGCAGCAGAACGCGCTACTCGAGCAACGCCGCACGACCTTCCTCCACTCAACACCTCGCGCGCCAAGTTCTCGCAGCAACGACGCCGAACGACGACCAACAATCGCGAACGAAACTCCCCACACACTCCGCACACCCACGCTCCCCCAACACTCGTCACCCCGA
>CAYHRR010000782.1:0-1732 GCA_964358875.1 uncultured Planctomycetaceae bacterium
CGGCAACAACGGCAACGGGAACGGCAACAACGGGAACGGCAACAACGGGAACGGCAACAACGGAAATCACGGCAACGGCAACAACGGCCATCACTGAGCGGGCCGTGCGAGTGCGAGCGTGCGCGCGCCACGCGCAGGCGCTAGAAGGGCGTCCATGGAACGTTGGTCGATCGAACTCGCCAAGGAGTACTTCAAGTTCTCCGCCGCGCACTTCCTGATCTTTCCCGACGGTTCGAGCGAGCGCCTGCACGGTCACAACTACCGCGTGCGCGTCGAACTCGAAGCGACCTTGACGAGTCACGGACTGGTTCTCGACTTCAAGCAAGCCAAGCCCGTCGTGCGCGCGATGGTCGACGAACTCGACGAGCATTGGCTCGTTCCGGGCGAACATCCGGTGCTGCGCTACATGCACCGACCTGACGGCGTCACCGAAGTTCGTTATCGCGAGCTGTATTACGCGGCGCCGCGCGGCGACGTGATCGTGTTGCCGATCAACAACACCAGTTCGGAAAACCTCGCGGCGTGGTTCGCGCGCGAGCTGAAGCGGCGCTTGGCCGCGCGCTTCACCGACCTCGCGCTGGCGCGCTTGCGCGTTTCGGTCGAGGAAACCTCGGGTCAAGCCGGCGTCTACACCTACGAGGCGTGACTCGCGGCCAGCGCGGCGCGCACGTCGGCTTCGCGTTCGTCCAGGTCGGCCGCGTCGAACGTGCTCGCACGTTTCAAGGCGTTCTTCTCGTTGAGCTTGCGGCCGATCAACGCATTCAAACGGAGCCGACCGAAGGGCGAGGGCGCGTCGAGAGCGAGTTCGTGCGCCATCCCTTCGACGCCCGCTGAGTTCGCCAACTGCGCCAGTTCGATGCGCGTCACGCTCACACCATGGGGCGCAAACTGTTGCGCATAGCGCGCCGCGCGCGCCTCGATCTCGAGGCAGTACCAATAGCAGAGCTGGTAGTCGTCGAAGCGCTCCGCGCGTTCGCGCGCCACCGGAGCCATGACGCGCGTGTCGAAGGGCGACAGGTAGTACTTCACGCCGCCGAAGGTGCGCCCGGGAATCGTGCCGAGTCGCCACAGGCTCGTCGCCACCTCGCGCGCCGGCCGCACCAAGTGCACGAGTTGCGGCCGCAGGCCGAGCTCGAGCGCACTTTCGAGGAAGCCCTTGCAAACGAGGTGACTCGTCTCGGCGTAGATCGAGGCGTGCGTGCGCGCGATGCGCGGCAGCTTGTGCGCCAGCCAGAATTCACGCGCGACCGACGGCTCTGCGCACACGCTGCGAAAAGCGCTGCCGAAGGTCGGCTTGGGTTCGTGCGTCGCGCGCACGCCGGGGAATGCGCCCAGCACTTTCGCCAAGTACTCCGTGCCGCTGCGGCCGGTCGTGATCGTGAAGATCAGGCGCTTCGCGCGCACGCTTTCGAGCGCTGCGTTCATCGAGCGGCGGATCGTAGCCGTTGTAGTGCGAGCACCGGCCCGACAAAATCCCGCGCGCATGGCGCATGAAACGGTGATTCGCTGCTCAGGCGTCGGCAAGGTCTTTCGAACGTGGAAGCGTGAGCCGGGCGCGCTGGGAATCGTGCGCAGTTTCGTCGCGCGGCGTTGGGTGCAAGTCGTCGCGCTCGACGCGATCGAGCTCACGATCGCGCGCGGCGAGATGGTCGGCCTGATCGGGGCCAACGGCGCGGGCAAGACGACGCTGTTCCGGCTGATCGTGGGCGAAGAAGAGCCCGATGAAGGTCAG
>CAYHRR010000783.1:0-1726 GCA_964358875.1 uncultured Planctomycetaceae bacterium
CATGGTTTCGCGCGGCATCGCCGCGCCCGACATCATCAAGGGCATTCATCAGTCGATGGCCGGGCGCTATGTGAAGTTGCTGACCTCGCTCGGCGCGACGGGAGTCGTGCTGATCAGTGGCGGACTCGCGGCCGACGTCGGACTCGTCGCCGCACTTTCGGAAGCGTCGAAAGACGCGAAAAAGCCGCTCGAAATGCGCACGCACGAGCATTCGGCCCTCGCCGGCGCGATCGGCGCAGCGTTGTGGGGCGCGTACCGCGCACGCAAGCTCGCGCGCATGGGTCTTTCGCTCAGCGGAGACAAGCTCGGATGAGCTCCGCGCACGTGGCCGCGCTGACCTCGCTCGAAGGGCGCGTCGCGCTCGTCGCGGGCGGCAGCGGAGGCATCGGCGCCGCAGTCGTCACGTTGTTCGCGCATGCCGGCGCGCGGGTCGTCAGCGTCGATCGTCCGGGCTCGACGCCGTCCGCGAACGCGCTGCGCTCGCTCGAATGCGACGTCACGGATGCGCACGCGGTCGCCGAGCTCTTTGCGCGCCTCGCAGCGGATCAACTCGCGCCGGAGCTGTTCGTACACACGGTCGGGATCACGCGCGACGCGATGCTGTGGAAGCTCGATCTCGAGGCTTGGTCGAGCGTGATGCGCACGAATCTCGACTCGGCCTTCCTGATGTTGCGTGCGGCGATCGGACCGATGCGCGCGCGCGGCGCGGGCGCGATCGTGTTGCTGTCGTCGATCAACGGCGAACGCGGCAAGCTCGGCCAAGCGAACTACGCAGCGAGCAAGGCCGGGCTGATCGGTTTGGCGAAAACCGCGGCCCGCGAATTCGGGCGCTTCGGCGTGCGTGTCAACGTCGTCGCGCCGGGTTTGGTCGATACCGCGATGACGCGCGCGCTCGCGCCCGAGGTGCGCGCCGCCTCGATCGCGGAGAGCGCGCTCGGTCGCGCCGCGCAGCCCGACGACGTCGCTAGCGCGGTGTTGTTCTTGTGCTCGGACATGTCGCGCCACATCACCGGTCAGGTGCTGCGCGTCGACGGCGGGCAATTGATCGCTTGAACGACGAGAGAACGACCGATGGAAAGCACGCTGGAAAAAGGTGAACGAGTGGTGGTGCGCCGCCTGTGCCCCGACGATTTGCAACGCGTGATCGGGCTCGACGCCAAGCTCGTCGGCCGCGAGCGCGGCAAATTTTTCGAGCAGATGCTCGCGCGCAACCTGCGCGACCCGGGCCTGCAGGTCTCGCTCGCCGCGGAACTCGACGGTCTGTTCGTCGGCTACCTGTTCGCGCACGCCTACTACGGCGAGTTCGGCACCCTCGAACCCGTCGCCGTGCTCGAGGCCTTCGGCGCGCACCCGGATTTCCGCGGCCAGGGGGTCGGTGACGCGTTGATGCGCCAACTCGTGACGAATTTGCGCGCTCTGGGCCTCGACAAGCTGCGCACGGAAGTCGACTGGCGCGACAACAGCCTGCTCGGTTTCTTCCACCGCGAGGGCTTCGTCCCGGCGCAGCGCTTCGTGCTCGAGCGCGATCTCAGCGCCCGTTGAGCGGGTGGGGGCCTGCGCCGTCTGAGCGCGGCGTCGGGCGGCGACGGGCGGCGCCATAGGTCGAGCGAGCGTCGCCACAGTCCGTGCGTAGCTCGCGCTTCGGCAACGGCGGCTAGCAGCCCGTTGAAGAAGCCCCTACTACGACAGAGCGTGGTGCGGCGATCCTGCGTCGCGCTAGGAAAGT
>CAYHRR010000784.1:0-1724 GCA_964358875.1 uncultured Planctomycetaceae bacterium
GCGGGTGCTGTGGTTCTGTGGGGTGTGGGCACGCCACGACGAGCGCGAGCGATGCGGCGAGCAAGCGGCGTGAGGTCATGCGAACCACTCCGCCTGCACGGTATCCGCTCGTCTCGATGATGCGCAGCTCGCTCGCGACCGCTCCGACCGGACATCCCCGCGCCCACCGATGTCCGCTCATGTCCGCTTCGACCGGACATCGCTGCGCTATTCGACAGCGGCACCGAAAAATGTCCGGTCGATGTCCGCTTCAACCGGACCCGATGCGTGCGTCATTACCGCAACCGCGCGGAACAGCTGAGTGCACCACATGCGGTGCCCTACGGACCAATCACGACTTCGACCGCGCTGCTCAGGTTGGTCGTCGATGGCGAGCCGGGATCGCGCGACCAGTACTGACCGACCACGCGCGCGCCCACGATCAACGCGGGATCGACGCCGCTCTGAACGCGCGCGTTGAAGTTGGTCGAGAACGAGCCCGTGCAGCTGGAGCCGCTCGCAGCACCTCCGCTCGATTGGTACGGCATGCGACGGCGCGGACCGGGCGTCGATAGTGTGCCGCCTTGGAAAGGCACGGACACGGGATCGCCGAGTCCATAGACGAAGGTGCCTGTCTGCTGATTGACCACTTGGCTCGCGGTGATCGTGAATGGTTGAGCACCGGTCGCGCTCGCGAAGCCGCTCCATTGAACCAGCGGTGTGCAACCGAGGCTGTTGACCTTCGAAGCGCCGACGCCGCGCGGAGGCAACGGGATCGGGGACATCATTCGAACGCTGCCGAAGTACGTGGCCGAGAAGGGGCCCGGCAGCGACACCGCGAAGTCGTCGAAGCCGTCGCCGTTGATGTCGCCTGCGTTGGCGAGCGCCTTACCTGCGTGCCTGGCGTCCACGTTGAACGGAAGCTTGAAGATCAGGACGCCGGTGCGGCCCGAGTACGCGGCGACCGCCCCGCGCCAAGCTCCACCGTTGGAGGCCTCGGGAGCGCCCACGAGGAGATCCGAGACGCCGTCGCCATCGAAGTCGCCGCGCCCCGCGAGCGAGTAGCCGAAAGACGTGCCGTAGGCAGCGTCGACGTGGGATCGGATGAGTTGCGCCGTGGCGCCCGACACGACGAAGACACGTCCGGCGCAACCATCGGTGACCGCAAAGTCCTGCACGCCGTCGCCATCGAAGTCGTCGAGGCGCACGAGCGCGATGCCAAGGCACGACGCCGAAACGGCGGGCGTCGGCTGGAACGTTCTGAGCACCGCTCCCGAAGCGCCGCTGACGACGTGCACGACACCGTTGCCGCTCGGCGCGCGAGCGGAGTACGCGATCTCCGAGCGTTGATCCCCGTCGAGATCGCCGAGCAGTGCGAACGCGCCGATGGAACGGTCCTGCGCTCCGATGCCGATGTCGTGGAGCAATCCATGCGTTGCGCCTGAGAGCACCTGCACGGACATGTCCAAGTAGTTCCAGTACCCGGTCGACCCGAAGTCAGCGACGCCATCACCGTCGACATCCTCACCGCCCCCGATCCATCTCGGCCAGACGTCCGGGTTGAGGAACTGGTTCCAGATGGTGGCGCCGGTCCGCGCGGAGAAGAGTCGCATCTCGGGCGCTGTGGACCACGGGTCGTTGCTAGCCGGGCCCAGCGCGAGCAAGTCGACGTAGCCGTCCGCGTCCAGATCGCCGACCGTAGTCAGCGCAACGCAGAACTCGGAGCCAACGCTGTTACCGAGCAC
>CAYHRR010000785.1:0-1717 GCA_964358875.1 uncultured Planctomycetaceae bacterium
AACGGTCGTCGGCCCTGTGCGCTTTGCCGCGCGAATTTCGAGGACGATGATCACGGCGCACGCGTCTCGCCCGATGAACGAAAGGCGCGCTGCGCTGCCTGCGGCTACGCGCGAAGCAAGTCGCTCCTGCCGTTCAAGGGCAACGCGTCCGTCGCGTTCAACTTCCTCGCTCATGCCAAGTACGCGCTTCGGCTCGTCGATGCGCGCGGTTGCACCATCGGCGACGATTGCGAACTCGAGCTCGCGCAAGGCGAAGCGCGGCGCGTGACGATCGACGCGGCGCAGTGGCGTACGGTCGAGATCGAATTCATCGACACCGACGGCGCCTCGCTCGCGCGAGAGTGGGCGCGACGATTGCCGGCTGCGGAGTCGGAGGTCGATGAGGAATTCGTGGACGACCTCACGATCATGCTTTCGTTCCGCCGCGGCCTCAACGTCGTCGGCGTGGCGACGGCGCGACCGCCGACTCTGCCGGGTGTGTTGCTGGGTGTTGGTGGCGGCAGCAGTTTTTCGGGCAGGCTGAGCGGGCGCAGTCAACGCTCGACGGCCGACCGCGCGCGCGTGCAGGGTGAATCGCTGCGGCCGGTTCTCGGCACGCCGCGCTTTGGACCCGTCAGAGTGCCGTGCGAATTCGACGCGCGCGGCATCGCCGTCGTCGGTCCGCTGAGCGCGTCGGATCTCGAGCTCACGGCGCTGGTGCACCCCTTCGAGGCCGGGGCAACGCTGCCGCAGGAGCGCGGGACGACGCGCGTCAGGCTGCAGTTGCACGTTGACCCGCGCGCCACTGGCGAAGTGCCAGCTGGACTGACCTATCGAGCGCTCGAGTCGGCGCGCGATCACTGACGCTGCGGCGCGAACAGCCGCGCAGTGTTTCGTCGCGCTACGGCAACGGCTTGTCGAGCTTGAGCACGATCAGGCGGCACTTCGCGCCCTTGCCGACGTTGACGCCGTTCGCGTCGACAGTGCCGACGTCGAAGTCGTTGTCGTTGGCGAGCGCGATCGTCGAACGGTCGAGCACCGCTAGACCCTCGATCTTCTCCGGCAGTTCCGCGATGCGCGTGAGGTCTGCGGCGAGCGTCTTGGCGAGCGGTGTGATCGCGGCCACAGCTAGATCGCCGAGCGCTTCCAAACTCGGCGCGGTCGCCTTGTCGTCCCAGGCCTTGCCGAGCACGTTCGTCGCCTTCGAGAAGTCGACGACGAACAGCTTCGCCAACGCGTCCGTGCGCTCGAGCACGAGCAACTTGTTCGGCGCGTAGGCGACGAGCCCCGACAACTTGATGTCGTCCTGCTTGTCCTTCGATTTCGGATCGATGTCGCCCGCGAGTTCCGTGCGGTACACGTACTCCGCGCTCGGCTTCTTCGCGGCGATGTCGAAGGCGAGGATGCGCACGTTGCGCGAGTTCTCGCCGGTCTTCTTGTCGGGCACGAGCAGCGGGCTCTGCATCAGCGCGAAGAGCGTCTTCTCGTCGGAGCTGAACGCGAGGCCTTCAAAGCCGCGGTTCGATTTGCGCTGCGCGAGAAGTGCGGGCAGCGACGGTGTCACGGCGTAGTCGGCGCCTTCGTACGCGAGTCCGGCGGGCACGAAACGCTCGAGCACGACGCCGCTCGCGTCGACGTGCACGAGCGACGGGCCGTACTCGTCCGCAAGCCAGAACTCGCCGGACTTCGTGCGCACCAGGCCTTCGCTGTCGATGCCGTTGACGTTGAACGCGAGCTC
>CAYHRR010000786.1:0-1713 GCA_964358875.1 uncultured Planctomycetaceae bacterium
GAAGAGTCACTCGGGTTCGGTCAACGCGACGACGGCGCACTACTGTTGGCCGGAGGATCTCGGCGCGGAGCTCTTGCCGATGCTCGCGGCGCGCAAGACGCCGGACTACGACCCCTACAGCCATCCGATCCTCGCTGACATCGACGACGACGATCGCAAGGCGCTCGCGAACGAGCCGATGACGTTGACATGGTTCGAAGTCATCGAGCGCGGCGATCGCTTCGCGACCGATTGCGGACTGACGCTTTGGAACGCGAAGAAGGCGCCGATGGTCGCGGTGTATTTGCGCGCCGTCGACAACCTCAGTCACCGCATGTGGTCCTACAACGGCGTCGTCGACAACACCTACGCGTACACCGACGTGCTCCTCGGCGAGTTGCTCGCTGCGGCCGGCGAAAGCGCGACGATCGTGCTCGTCAGCGATCACGGCTGGAATTACGACACGGTCGTCGATGCGAGCACCGCGAAGCGCGTGCCCGGTCCGCTGTTCGCGCACAACCACGCGCCGCCGGGCGTGATGATCCTGAAGGGGCCCGACGTCGTCGCGGGCGAGCCGGCGACGGGAGCGGAATTGCCGCACGTGCTCGACATCGCGCCGACGGTGCTCGCGCTGTACGGCTTGCCGCCGAGCGTGGCGATGCAAGGTCACGCGTGGCGTTCGGCGTTCAAAGCGGGTTCACCGGCGGCGCTCGAACGCGCGAGCACGCCGAGCTACGGCACGTACCGGCCGCGCTGGGCGGCGCTGGGAGATTTGCGCGCCTCGGAAAAGGGCCGCGAAGAAACGGTCGAGATGCTGCGCCACCTGGGCTATCTCGATTGACCAGCGCCGGGACGGCGCGCAGCGGCGACGCAAGCTGCGCCGCGACGAGTTCGATAGCTGCTGCGACCGTCCGTCGACGCTAGCCTGCGCGCCCCGAGCCCATGAATCGCCCGCACGAAGAGCCCGAACTCTCCCTCGTCATGCCCTGCTACAACGAGCAGGAGACGATCCCGTTCACGATTCCGCCGCTGCTCGCGGCCTTCGAGAAGGCCGGCATTCGGCTCGAACTCGTCGCTTGCGACAACGGTTCGACGGACAAGACCGGCGCGATCATCGAGGAGTTCATCGCCAAGGGTCACGCGATCGTGCACCACAAGGTCACGCTGAACTTGGGTTACGGCAACGGCATCTTGCAGGGACTGTCGCGTTGCAGCGCCCCTTGGGTCGGCTCGATTTGCGCCGACGGTCAGGTCGATCCCGAAGACGTCGTGCGCTTGTTCGAAGCCGTGCGCTTCACCGACGGCAAGGTCGTCGGCAAGGTGCGCCGGCGCTTCCGCATGGACGGCCCGATCCGCAAGGTCGTGTCGGTCGCCTACAACCTGATGGTGTTCTTGCTGTGGCCGAGCCTCGGCTCGATCGACATCAACGGCGTGCCGAAGATCCTGCACCGCGACGTGCTCAAGCGCCTCGAACTGCGCTCGACGCGTTGGTTCCTCGATCCCGAGATCATGATCAAGACGCACTACCTCGGTGTGCGCGTGATCGAGATGAACGTGTTCGCGCGCATGCGCAATCACGGGTTGAGTCACGTGCGCGCGTCGACGTGTTGGGAGTTCTTCGCGACGCTGCTGAAGTACCGTTTCGGCGGCGAATTGAAGAGTTGGCGGCGCAGCTACGACCCGCTGCCGCGCGAACCGCTCAACGTCGTGACGCAGTACGTGAAGTAGCGCGCT
>CAYHRR010000787.1:0-1712 GCA_964358875.1 uncultured Planctomycetaceae bacterium
GCGCTCGCGCATCCGCAGGTTGCCGATCGTGATCGAAGACTCGGACCTGCCGCGCGCGCCGTGACGCTCTGGAAGATCCTCGGTTGGCTCGGCCAAGGTCTGTTCTTCGCGCGCTTCATCGTGCAGTGGTGGCACTCGGAGCGCGCGCGGCGCACGGTCGTGCCCGAGTTGTTCTGGATCTTGTCGATCGTCGGCACGCTGCTCGTGGGCATCTACTCGGCGACGCAGCACCAGTGGCTGTTGCTCGCCGGCTTCGCGACGAACACGTGCATCTACGTGCGCAATCTGTTCATGCAGCACGCGCGCGAGCGCTCGCCGGCGCTGACCCATCCGCAGATCACCGTGCTCGCCTGCATCGGCGCGGCGGTGATCGGTTCGGCTGCGCTGTTCGAGCTGAAAACCAAGGCCGATCCGTCGCTCGCCTGGATCGTCGTCGGCACGCTCGGCCAGTTGTTCTGGTCGTCGCGCTTCGTCGTTCAATGGTGGTGCAGCGAGCGCGAAGGCGAGAGCCGTTTGCCGGCCGCGTTCTGGTGGACCTCGCTCGCGGGCAACGCGCTGCTCTTGCCGTACTCGATCCATCTCGGCGACATGATCTTCATCCTGGGCTTCGTGCCGGGACTCGCCGTGCAAGTGCGCAACTTGATGCTCGGGCGCGCGACGACTCAGCAGCGCTCGGCCTGATCGTCAACGGCGCTGGTCGATGATCACCATCGGATCGCGGCCGTCTTTCGCGGCTTCGGTCAGCAGCGCGCGACCCTTCACGCGGCCCGCAGCGAGCTCCGCCGCGCGCGAGATCACGATGCCGCCGGGATTCTTCGCGAGCCAAAGGTCGAGCTCGCCGTCGGCGAGGTCGTACACCGCGCGATCCCCGTAATAGACGAGCAGCTCGAGCGAGCCCGCGTGGCGCGCGAGCGGGTACTGCACGGGCAAGTACTTGGCGACCTGCAGGGCGAAGGCGGCTTTCGTGAAGCGCTCCTTCTCCCAGCCGACGTTGCCGACGTAGGCCGCCGCGAACGCGCAGGCGATCGACGCGGCGAGCAAGCCGAAGGAACGTTCGAAGGCCTGCGACGCGTCCTTCAACGCGAACAACGCGAGCACCACGGCGAGCACGGCGAACACGACCGTCGGCCACAACGGCGCACCGAGGTCGAGGCCGGGAATTCGGTCGCGCTGCATTTTCCAAATCACGATGCCGACCGCGACGAGCAGCACGAGCGCAGCGTGAACACGCAACGCCGTGACCAGCTTGCGCGGCGCGCTGGCGCTCCAACGATCGACGAGCGAAACCGCGGCGCCACCCATCAGCGCGCAGGCGAACGGGATCACCGGCAGCGTGTAGTAGTCGTGCGATCGGCGCGAGAAGCTCAGGAAGAACAGCGCGGCGACGACGGCCGCGCTCAACATGCGCACGCCGAGCGCTCGTGAACGCCAGGCGCCGACAGCGGCGAAAGGCACGAGAAACAGCCACGGAACGAGCATCGGCGGCGTCGACCACAGGTACGGCACGGTGAGGAACGCGAGGCCGGCGCTCCCCGTTCCGCCGGTTCGATCGAACATCTGCGAGCGCCAGAAATCGAGCGCGTGCGGCACGCTCCAGGCGACGAAGCCGTAGTACGCGCCGGCGCCGACGAGCACGAGCACCAGTCCGCTCCACGGTCGCAACACACCGCGCACGGTCGCGCTCGTCACTCCGCTGCGGCGCGCGCGCCACA
>CAYHRR010000788.1:0-1710 GCA_964358875.1 uncultured Planctomycetaceae bacterium
GTACGCGCAGAAGGGCATGTTCAACATCTTCCTGACCGTGTTCTTCGCGACCCTGGCCTTCGCGTTCCTCGAGCCGTACTTCTTCATCGGCTACCTGATGTCCATCGCGCTCTTCGGCCTCTACCAGGCCGTGTTCATGGCCAATGCGGGCGGGGCGTGGGACAACGCCAAGAAGATCGTGGAGGTGGATCTGAAGGAGAAGGGCAGCCCGCTCCACGCGGCCACGGTCGTCGGCGACACGGTGGGCGACCCGTTCAAGGACACCAGTTCGGTGGCCATGAACCCGGTGATCAAGTTCACCACCCTGTTCGGCCTCCTGGCCGTCGAGCTGGCGGTTTCGCCGGGCCTCGACAGCAACCTGCGCCTGGGTCTGTCGCTCGCGTTCTTCATCATCGCGTGCGTGTTCGTTTATCGGTCGTTCTACAACATGCGCATCAAGAGCTGATGCGCGCGGAACTCCTCGAGCGCGCGGCGCGGCTACAATCCGCCGCGCGCGGTCGAGGGGCCGCTGCAGTCTTCGGAATCCACGCTGAGGGGCGCACGTCATCGAATCGCTAGTACTTGCCGCTGCTGCGGCGCATCTCGCCGAGGCCAAGAAGGGCGGCGAGATCCGCGTCCTCGAACTGCACGACGTCGCACGCGTCGCGGACTACCTGGTGATCGTCACCGGCCATTCACGTCCGCAAGTGAAGGCGCTCTACGAAGAGATCCACGGACGCTTGAAGCGCGCCGGTGAGAAGCACTCGCGCGCCGAGGGCATCGAACTGGGCTGGTGGGTGTTGCTCGACTTCGGCGACGTCGTCGTGCATGTGATGCAGCCCGAGGCGCGCAACTACTACGACCTCGACGGTCTGTACCGCGAAGCTCGCGAGATCGACTGGAAGAAGATCGACGTGCCGGCGCTGCCGGAGCGCAAGGCGCGTCGCGCGCAGGAATCGAGCGGCGACGCTCGCGCGACCGGAACCGATTGAGTACACCGCGCGCGCGCCGCAGCCGCCTCGGGGTTCGCGACGCTGCGCATGGAATGGCTCGATTGGAGCGAGGAGGCGTTCGCGACAGCTCGTCGGCGAGGCTGCCCGGTGCTGCTCTACGTCCGCGCCGCCTGGTGCCGCTGGTGCCATGAACTCGAGGCGCGCGTGCTCAGCGATGCGCGTGTCGCAGCCACCATCCGCGCCCATTTCGTCGCGATCGCCGTCGACAAGGACCGACGCCCCGACATCGACGCGCGCTACCAACGCGGCGGCTGGCCGACGCTTGCCTACCTCGACGACCAAGGCGAATTGATCGCGTCGGACAGCTTCCTCGAGGCGCCGCAGTTGCTCGCGCGGCTCGATTTGGTCGCCGGTTACTGGCTCGAGAATCGCGACACGATCCGGCGCCGCTTGGCCGAGGCTGCGGAGAGCACGACGCCCTCGACGACCGTGCAGCGCGGCGAGCTCTCGCGCGAGATCCTCGACAACGTCGCGCGCATGTTGCTCGACACGAGCGATCCGGTGCACGGAGGTTGGGGCGCGCAACACAAGTTCCCGCACCCTGAGGCGATCGACTTCGCGCTGATCCGCTGGTCGCAGACCGGCGACGAGGCCATGCGCAAGCTCGTGCTGCGCACGCTGCGCAACATGCAGGCGGGTGAGATCCACGACAAGGTCGACGGCGGCTTCTATCGCTACGCGACCGCGCCCGATTGGAGCGGCCCGCACCACGAGAAGG
>CAYHRR010000789.1:0-1708 GCA_964358875.1 uncultured Planctomycetaceae bacterium
CTCGACGACCTGCAGCGCCGTGGCGTGATCCCGGCGCAGGTGCGGCTGCTCGCGTGCGGACCCGAGCGCATGCTCGAAGCCGTCGCGGACCACGCCGCAAAGCGCGGCCTCGAGTGTTGGCTCTCGCTCGAAACGCTGATGGGTTGCGGCGTCGGCATCTGCAACGGTTGTCCGATTCCGACCGCGCCCGACGGGCCGCGCGCTGCGTGGCCGAACGTCAAATGTTGCGTCGAAGGGCCGGTTTTCAGAACCGACGAGATCCGGCTCGCTGCGCTCAATGCTCACTAGGTTGCGACGCGAACTCGGCGCGTAACTTCTCGACTTCCGCGCGCAACTCGGGCACGTAGCGACCTTCGGGATCGCGCTTCAACGCTTCCTCGAGGGCGACGAGCGCCTTGGCGTGCTCGTCGAGTTGCAGCAGCACGACGCCGACGTTGTAGAAGGCCTCGAAGGTCTGACGCAGGCGCCGCGGATCGGGCTTGCCCTCCTGCAGCCAGCGACTCGCCGCGTCGAACGAGCGCAGCGCGTCGAGCGGCCGCTGCAAGGCGACGAGCACGCGCCCGCGCATGAGATGTGCCGCGCCGTTCGCGCCGTCGTGCTTGAGCGCGTCGTCGAAGAACTCGAGCGCCTGCTCGAAGCGTTGCTCGCGCGCGCACATGTTTCCCAGTTGCACGAGCGCCTCCGCGCCTTGGGGATCGAGCGCCCGCGCGCGCGAGAGCGCACTGCGCGCGCGATCGCCCAAGTCGAGCTCGATCGCGGCCATGCCGATCGCGATCCAGGCGTCGAAATCGCCCGGCGAAAGCTCGACGCACTTGTCGAAGTACTTCAACGCGTCGTTCCAGCGTTCGCGCTCGAGCGCGAGCCGTCCGAGGTTGAACCACGACTCGCGGTGCAGCGGATTGAGCTTCACCGCGCTCTGCAACTCCGCTTCGGCTTCGTCGAAGCGGCCCATGTAGCGCAAGGTCACGCCGAGGCCGCAGTGCGCTTCCTCGCTCTGTTGCGCGCGCTCGAGAATCCCGCGGAACACAGCCTCGGCCTCTTCGAGCGTGCATTCATCGGGCAAGTGCAGCGCGCAGAACATCTGGCACCAACCGACGCCGATCGACGACATGATCTGGTCGCCGGGCGTGTTGAGGATGCTCGCACTCGCGCGCGTCGTGGCGAGGTCCTGCGCGACTTCGAATTCTTCGCGCGCGCGCGCCATCAAGGTCAAATCGCCGCTGCGCTGGAACTCCGCGAGCAACACGCGCCCGTAGCCCCAACGCACGTACATGCTGTCGGGCGTGGCTTCGACGCCGCGACCGAACACGGTGAGTTCGTCCTTCCAATAGCTCGTGCGCTCCCAGGCGCGCGCGCCGCACAGCGTGGCGAGCACGACGAGCGCGGCGGCGGCGCCGAGCTTCGGCAACACGCGCGCGCAGGTCGACGCGACGAGCAGCGCGACGCCGAACACGGCGACGTACAGGAAGTGCTCCGACAAGGGAAAGCGGCCGATCGAACGGATGCTCAGCACGGCCGGAAACAAGCTCGCCGGAATCATGAGCAGCGCGAACAAGGTGATGCGCGCGTGCTTGCGCCACGCGATCCACGAAGCGAGCGCCGTGAGCACGAGCGCGAGCACCGCGATCCACAACTGCGCGTCGTCGGCCGGAATCTCGGGGCGCACTTCGCGGAACTCATCCAGGCCGATCAGTTGCAACGCGAGGCC
>CAYHRR010000790.1:0-1705 GCA_964358875.1 uncultured Planctomycetaceae bacterium
GACGATTTTTCGCGCTGCTGCGCGAACTTCCGCTTGTGGGCGACGGTTCATGGGCATGCGGAAGTCGAGGTCGGCGGAACCGTACACCGCTCGACAAGCAGCGGCAACCGCGCGGGAGCCTTGTCCGCGCTCGCCACGTTGTCCGCGCGGGCGGCGACGCTATCCTCTCCGCCCCGCGTGACGCTCCGATGCGCTCACGCAGAACGTCCGAGTCGTTCCCGTGCGCGCTACCCGCGCGCCACGCGAAAGGAAAGCACATGCAACCGTCCGATGATCAGCGCGCCGCGCTGCCGCGCTCGAAGGTTTTTGTCGAAGGCCGCTACTGCAAGCTGTCGCGCGATCTGCCGCAGACCGTGTTCTTCTGCCCCGATTGCAAGGGCCATCCGCGCCGTCGCAAGGGCTGCGAACGTTGCGAGGGTTTCGGCAAGCTGACGCGCGACTCGGTGCAGGAGTTGGTCGGTTGGGTGCTCGGCGCGGCATTCAAGACGCGCAAGAACAAGTTCCACGGCGCGGGCCGCGAAGACGTCAACGTGCGCATGCTCGGCGCCGGTCGGCCGTTCATCGTCGAGATGCTCAACCCGAAGGTGTTCGACGTCGACCTCGCCGCCTGCGAGGCCGAGATCAACCGTCGCAACGAAGGTCGACTCTCGGTGCACGGCCTGCATTGGACGGAGAAGACGCGCGTGCCGGTGTTGAAGGAGGAGAAGCACGCGAAGGAATACCGCGCGTTGCTGCAGACAGGCGCACCGGTCGAGGCCGCGCGCGCCGCTGCTTTGGTCGGTGTGCGCCACACGATCGTTCAGCAGACGCCGGAGCGCGTCGCGCACCGCCGCGCGCAACTCGACCGCGAGCGTTGGATCGAGATCACGGCGCTGACGCCCGCGAGCGAGACGACTTGGGAGATGGTCGTGCGCGCGCAGCACGGCACCTACGTCAAGGAAGCGATCAGCGGCGAAGGCGGCATGACGCGGCCGTCGGTCGCCGGCTTGCTCGGCGTGCCGTGCGAGTGTGTCGAACTCGACGTGCTGTCGATCCTCGGCGAAGAGGGCGAAGTGGCGCAGGCGCCCGTGCGTGTCGCGCCGACCTTCGGAACGTTCGAAGGAGAATGACGCCGGCTGCGGCGTGCTGAACGAAGTCGGCCGCTGCGTAGACACTTGCGGCGCGCGGGTTGGACGGAGTGAAGCCGTTTGCGCCGTGCGGAACGAAGTGCGCGGCCGGGTCGAAGGGATGCGGGTACGCCACGGAAGCGGAGCCTTGTTCGCACAATCGCGCCCGATCACGCGCCGCGGGGCGGGTAGCCTTGCGCTCCCTCCACCATGAAACTCCGCATCACAGTCGGCATCCTTTTGGCCTGCTTCGCCTATGCGTGTTCGTGCGCGAGCACACCGGCACCCGAAGTGAACACGAGCCGCGTTCGCTTGCTCGACGCCGCGCTGGCAACGCGCTCGATGCCAGCGCCGACAGAGCATGTGCTCGACAGCGGCGCCGAGGCGCGCAACAAGGACGCTCGCAAGCGCTGGTTCGCCGAGATGCATCGCACTGCCGACGGCGTCGATTGGCGCCCCATCGAGCGCAGCAACGCGCAGGCGGAAATGCAGCGCCGCAATGCGCTCGCCGCCGGCGGCGCGAACTTCGTCGTCACGAATGCATGGAGCGAAGTCGGCAGTCGCAATCAAGCAGGCCGCATGCAGTGCGCATCGTTGTC
>CAYHRR010000791.1:0-1698 GCA_964358875.1 uncultured Planctomycetaceae bacterium
ATCGCCGTGATGCGCGGCTTGGTCAGCGTGCTCCACGCCTCCCAAGCGCTGGTCTCGGTCACGGCGACGTCGAGCTGGCCGAGCTTCATCGCACCGCCTCCGTACGCAAGGCGAGCGGCGCATCACTCGCGTGTTCGAAGCGCGCTCGCCGCTGCATCCAGAGAGCGGCCGCGACCGTCGACTGCAACAGCAGCGCGCCGAGCAAGACGTGCGCGGTGGCGCTGATCGCTTCGGCGCCGGAGACCTCGGCCGTGAAGCCGCCGCTCACGATGAAGATCGCGATCATGGCGACGAGCCCGAGCGTCACTTGCGCCATGACGAGAACGAGCAGGCGTCGCCCCCACTGAGCGAAGCGCCCGTCCTTCGTTTCGCGCAGGCCGCGCGCGAGCACGATCACCGCGCCGGCGGCCAGTGCCGCGAATCCGATGTGCGCGACGAGCGCGATGTCGTTGCCGGTGTGGCGCAACCACGCTCCGAGGAAAATCTGCGCGTACACGGCGACGACCGCGAGCCACGCGGTGCGGCGCAAGGTCGCGGGAGCCGTGACTTCGGCACGCGCGTCGCGCCAGGCGGCATTGCTCAACACGACGTTGACCGCGAGCAGGGCGAGCACCGCTTGCGCGATGACGCCGTGCAGGAAGGCGAGATTCGGACTGTTCTCGAGCACGCGCAGTCCGCCGAGCGCGCCCTGGGCGCCGACGGCGATCAACCCGATGAAGGCCCACGCGAGTTGCGCGCGCGCCGCCGTACCGGCTCGACTCGCGCGCCATGCTGCGACGACGTAGGCGATGCTCAACAAACCGACCAACACGCCGCACAGGCGATGCGAGTGCTCGTTGAACGTGCCCGCGTTGGCGAACCACTTCTCGATCGGGTACGCGAGCAAGAAGTGATCGCCCTGTCCGCGATCGAGCACCCACCAACCGTCGATGGCCATGCCTTGACGCAGCGTCGTGACCGCGCCGCCGAACACGACGAGCGGCAGCGCCGCGAGCCAAGCGCCGACGGCAAATCGACGAGGCCACGCGCTCGCGCTCGGCGAAGGTGAACGCGCTTCGAGACTCGTCGTATTCGTCGTCATCGCTGCGTGACCGAGTTCGCTACAGCGCGCGCGTCTGCGGCAAGTAGTCTTCGGCGACTTCCGGCGAACCGTACTCGTAGGGACCGCGGTGCACCTTCAACGGCTTGTCGAAGTTGCCGTGGCCCGGAGGCGAGGGCGCGTCCCACTCGAGCGAGTTCGCCTTCCACGGATTGCGTCCGACGCGCTTGCCCCAGAACAGCGAGTGGAAGAAGTTCACGACGAAGAAGATCTGCCACGCAAACATGCAAAACGCCGACAGCGTGATGAATTGATTGATCGGCTGCAGGTGCGCGTACACGTCGTACGCGTAGGGGTCCGCCGTGCGGCGCATCAGGCCGGCCACGCCGAGCTGGTGCATCATGTAGAAGGTGCAGTTCGTGAAGATGAACGTGCCGACGAAGTGCCACTTGCCGACGGCCTCGTTCATCACGCGCCCGAACATCTTCGGGAACCAGTGATAGATCGCGGCGAAGATGCCGAACATCGAGCCGGCGAACACGACGTAGTGGAAGTGCGCGACGACGATGTAGGTGTCGTGGATGTAGATGTCGACCGGCGTCGCGGCCATCCAGATGCCCGACAAGCCGCCGATGATGAACATCGAAACGAAGCCGCAC
>CAYHRR010000792.1:0-1696 GCA_964358875.1 uncultured Planctomycetaceae bacterium
AGCGCCTGCAGCGTCGTGGCGCGGATGCCGCGTACCCAGTCCAGGTATTTCGCCAAGCGCGTGAGCACCATGTCGAGCGCGCCCGAGGCTTCGCCTGCGCGCACCGACGCGCGGTAGACCTCGGGAAAGGCGCGCGGATGTTTGTCCATGGCCTCCGAGAGCATCGAGCCCGCGCGCAGCTGATCGACGAGATCCTGCACCAACGCGCGGCTCTGCGCTTTGGCGAGGCGCTTGCCGATGCCTTCGAGTCCTTCGACGATCTGCACGCCGGCGCTCGACACCGTCGCGAGCTGCGTCGTCAGCGAGATCAAATCGTCCTTCGACAAGCTCATGCTGTGCGCCTTGCGTGTGGCGGAGACGACGCGCGCCTGCGATAGCGTCAGCCCGCGCAACTCGAGGTCGCGATCGAGCGCCACTTCGTCGCGCGCCGATGCGCGCCCGGTGACGGACTCGCCGCCGCTGAGCAGCGCGGTGTACTCGTAGGTTCTCATCGCTCGTCCTTGCCCAGGCGATGGCTGCGATGGACGCGCTCGAGCTCTTCGACGGTGGTCACGCCCAAGCGCACCTTCTCGCGCCCGTCGTGCAGCATGTCCTTGAACCCGTTGGCGTAGGCGTGAGCACGCAACGCGCTCAGGTTCGTTCCGCCGCGCAGCAACTCGGACATGTTGTCGTCGGGCAGGAACAGCTCCGTCAACGCCGAGCGTCCGATGTAGCCGCGCGAGTGGCAACGCGCGCAACCACGACCCTTGCGCGGATTGCCGGGCAAGTTCTCGACGAAGACCAGTTCCTCTTCGTTCAACACGCATTCCTCGGCGCAATCCGTGCAGTTCTTGCGAACCAGGCGCTGGCCGAGCACGCCGATCAACGAGTCCTCGACCAGGAACGGATCGATGCCCAGGTCGATCAAACGCGGCAGCGCACCGATCGCCGAGTTGGTGTGCAAGGTCGAGAACACCAGGTGTCCCGTCAACGCCGACTTGATCGCCATCTCCGCCGTGTCGCGGTCGCGGATTTCTCCGACCAGGATCACGTCGGGGTCTTGGCGCAACAACGCGCGCAAGCCCTCTTGGAATCCGAAGCCGATCGACGGGTCGATCTGCGTCTGACGCACGAGCGGCATGCGGTACTCGATCGGGTCCTCGATCGTCGCGATGTTGTCGTGCACCGCGTCCATCTCGGCCAGCATCGAATACAGGGTCGTCGTCTTGCCCGAGCCGGTCGGTCCGGTGACCAGGAACAAGCCGTGCGGCCGCTCTTTCACGCGCCCGAGCAACACCAGGTTGTCCTCGGAGATGCCGAGCTCGGCGAGGCGCAACGCGACGGCACCGCGGTCGAGAATGCGCAGCACGACATTTTCGCCGTCGGCACAGGGCATCATCGAAACGCGCATGTCGACCGCGCGATCGTCGACCGTGATGCGCATGCGACCGTCCTGCGGCCGCCGACGCTCGGCGATGTCGAGGTTCGAGAGGATCTTGATGCGCGAAATGATCGCCTCGGTCGCGGCGCGCGGCAGGTTCTCGCCTTGATGGAGGATGCCGTCGATGCGGTAGCGAACGCGCGTGATCTTCTCTTCGGGTTCGATGTGGATGTCGGTCGCGCCGCGGTGCACGCCGTCGATCAACAGCGCGAAGGTGACGCGCTCGACCGGGAAATCGTCGCCAAAGGTGTCCAGCGCGCTGCGCAGCGACTCGAA
>CAYHRR010000793.1:0-1695 GCA_964358875.1 uncultured Planctomycetaceae bacterium
CCGCGCAGGTCAGCGATGCTCGCGAGCTTCGAGTCCGAGCGCACGACGACGAGCGACGTCAGGTCGCAGTCGCTGTCGCGCATCGCGATCGCGCGCGCACTGCGTCCACGCCCGCGCGCGACGTGCTCGGCCTCGAGCCAGGCGAGCGGCGAATTCCAGGCGACGTGGAACGCGCCCGCGAAGTGCTGTTCCACTTGGCGCTCGTAGTTCGAGTACAGCACGTAGTCGAAGGCCAAGCCGCGCGTGTGGAACCAGCGCTGGAACCCGTCCCAGATCGGAACGACCTTCGCGTCATATGCGACCGCGCCGAGTACGAGTGTGTCGTTCATCGCGTTGCTCAGAACAGCGGCAAGCCGCACACGGCCTTGCCGATGAAGTCGTAAAGCTGATCGGTGGTCGGCGCCATGATCAATGCCGCGCGCGAGTCGCGGAAGCGGCGCTCGACGCCGACTTCACGACGGAAAGCTGCGCCGGCGCACACGCGCATCGCTGTGTCGAGCACTTCGCGCGCCGCTTCCGCCGTCGCCGCCTTCACTTCGAGGACGCGCAACATGGCGTCGCCACGCGCGCCTTCGAGCGCCGTCAAGGTGTCGAGCCACAGCGCGCGTGCCATGTCGGTTTGGATGCGCATCTTCGCGATGTAGGCACGAATCGTCGGCATTTCGCGCAGAGCGCTGTCGAGGTGGACGTGGCGCGTCGCTGCGGCGTGCTCCGCCGTCTTCGTGACCGCGGCCTCCATCATCCCGATCGAACCGGACGAGATCAGCACGCTGAACAGCGGCAACACCGTCTGCATCATCACGGCGAAACCGGCGCCGTCGTCGCCGAGGCGCTCCTTCGCGGAAATGCGCGCGGCTTCGGCCGTCATCGGCGCGGAGTCGTTGCCGCGCAGACCGATGCCGTCGAAACGCGCGGTCGCGCGCAATCCGCGCGTCGTTCGCGGCACGAGCCACAGCGTGCTCAGTCCGTCGGCCGCCGCCGGTCTGCTCGACCAAACGAAACTGTCGGCGTGACCGGCCGACGTGATCCAGCTCTTGTTCGCGTCCAGCACGATTTCGCCGCCCTCGACACGCGCCGTTCCTGTCGGCGCCCAGAAGTGCGAGCGCGATCCGCTCTCGCTGAAAGCCAAGGTCGTGAGGTGCTCGCCGCGAGCGATCGCGCGGCGCGTTTCGAGCGAGCCGTGCGCCTCGATCACGGCCGTGCCGCTGTAGTGCATCGATAGGACCATGGCCGTCGATCCGCATTCGCGTGCCAAACGCTCGATGACTTCGGCGGCCTGGCGCATGCCGAGCCCGTGGCCGCCGACTTCTTTCGATGAGAGCAGCGCGAAGAGCCCGTGCTTGCGCGCGGCGTCGATCGCGTCCTTCGGGAAGGCGCCCTCGGTATCGACGCGTTCGGCGTGTGCGCGGGCGATTTCGGAGACTCGTTCAGCAGCGGCGAGATGCTCGAAGTTCATGGTTGACGTCCGTCGGGCGCTGCGCGCCGCCGGAGTCGAACGCTAGAACGCTCGATCGATCGACGCGCCGTGGCGCGGTTTGGGCCCGAACACGTCGGGCCATGCTTTGGATCAGAGTTGGGGGCGCATGTGCGCGGTCAGCCTAGGTGCGCCGCCCCAAAACGCAATCGGGCCGCGCGCGCCCGCTGCTCTGCCGCGCGCTCGAATCCGCTCCGTTCCTTGACGCCCTCTCGCCGCCC
>CAYHRR010000794.1:0-1693 GCA_964358875.1 uncultured Planctomycetaceae bacterium
GTCCATATTTTGCATTGAATGCTCTTGACCGCTTCACGTTCAATCCGACAATCGTCTGCGGCGCCGGCGCGGTCCAAAACGGGAGCGGAGGATCGACGTCGAAGGCCGACAGCAGCGCGCCTGCTTGCGCGTTGCGGTGGTACTCGGTGAACACCTGTGTGCCGCGTTGCCCGAGCGAAACGGTCGTTCCGATCCAACCCGCGCCGCCGTCGGTGTGCGTCCAACTCACGTTGGGGGGTGTGCTGCTCGGCGGCAACGCGGCACCCGCGCCGAGCTGCGTGACTTCGACGGTGCTCACATAGGGCGGCGCCGCGATCACGACGGTGCGGCTCTGCACGAGTTGAGCCGAGGCGAGGCTCGCCAAGCTCGACGCGCAAACAGAGGCGGCATAGACACGCGAAATTCGAAGCACGAGATCCTGTCGCGCGCGAGCTCGATGCAGGTGGGGGGGAAATCAGGGAGGCAGGCTAACGGCCGTGCGCGGGATCCGAGATGACTTCATGCTCACGCGCGAGCACGAGCTCGAGCGCCGCCCGCAAGTCGGCGAAATCGCGCGCGCATTCGCGATGTTCCGGATCGTCGGAAGCGTGGAATTCCGGCCCTGGATGCGCAAAGCGCACGACGCCGGAGCTGTCGAGCAGCAAGGCGACGCTCGTCGCTGAACGCTCGGACGCCGGCCAGGCACGCTCGAGCGCGCTCCAATCGCGATCGACCGCGACGCGTCCTTCGAAACCGCGCTCGCGCGCGGCAGCACCGATCGCTTCGTCGGAAAGCGCGACGGCCGACTTCGGGTGGTACACGGCGACGACTTCGAGCCCGAGCGCACCGTACTCGCGCCGCAAGGCCTCGAGCGCCGGCAAGGTCGCGCAACAGAACGGGCACGTGTCGGTCCACCAGCGCAGCAACGTCGCCCCGTGCGTTCGCGCGAGCGCGAGGGACTCGCCGTCGAGCCCCGCGAGGCGCAAGTCCGCGAGGTTCGTTCCCATGAGCGCCGCGCCGCCGCGCGGAATCGGAAAGCCGCTGCCGGCGCCGCTGGAAGCCTGCGTCGCGTCGTTCTGCGCGCCGCAGGCGGCGAGCGTCAGCGCGATCACGAGTGCGGAGAGCTTCATGGAGGTCGTGCGTCGCAAGGCAGCGCCTTCGAACGCGTCGCGCTATTCCAACACGCCGCCGGCTTTGCGGAGACAACGGGCTCCCGCGACACCGTGCCGCGGGAGCCCCTCCACACAGGAGTCGCAGTGAGCACAGTGCTCGCCACGGCTCCCCCTCATCGCTGTCGGTCAATCGCGCGCGCCGCGCCAGGTGCCCGGCACCCAGACCTGCACTTCGCGGGTTTCGAACCGACCGGGTTCGGTGACCAGGTGCCAGTAGCCTTCGCAGACCAGCACTTGGAAGCAGTGGCCGCCGTAGTCGCGGCGCCACTCGTACACGGCGGGCACCCACTCGCGGCGCGTGCAGCCGGCGACCCACACGCGCTCACAACGCGTCTCGTAGTGGCCTTGGATCCAAACGCGCTCGCAGTCGCGACCGCGCCGCCCGCGCAGCTCGATGCGCGCGCCGCCATGGCCGTGGCCGAGCGTCAACGAAAGCGTGGCCCGCTCGCCGTGGTGAGCGAGCACGAGTTCTTGCGCGCGCGCACACACCGTGAGCGGCGCGGCGGCGAGGAACAACGCTAGAGCCCATCGATACGCGGCAG
>CAYHRR010000795.1:0-1691 GCA_964358875.1 uncultured Planctomycetaceae bacterium
CCCTACATCGTGCTCGAAGCGATGGCCGCCGGTCGCTCGGTCGTGGCGACGCGCGTCGACGGCGCGCGTTGCGTCGTCGGCGGTACGGGCTGCGGGGTGTTGGCGGAGGTCGGCGACGTCGCTTCGATCGCAGCCGCGCTGCGCCGCATGGTCGCGTTCGAACCGCGTGAGCGCGAGGCGCTGGCGGCGCGCGGCCAGGCTGCACTGCTCGAGCGCTTCACGATCGAGCGCATGCTCGACGGATTGCTGACGACGTACGCGGAAGTCGCATGAGAATCGTGCACGTCATCACGACGCTCGACGTCGGCGGCGCCGAGATGCATTTGCTCGCGCAAGTGCGCGGACAGACCGAGCGCGGACACGAAGTGCGCGTCGCCTACCTCAAGGGCTTCGGCACGTTGCGCGCCGATTTTCTTGCGGCCGGCGCGCGCGAAGTCGTGTGCGTCGGCGCCGGTTTGGGGCTCGCCTCCGCGCTGTGGTCGCACCTGCGCTGGGCCGAGATCGTGCACAGCCACCTGCTCAAAGCCGACATGGCCACCGCCGTGCTGGCGACGTTGGCCGGACGGCGCAAAGGCCTGATCGCGAGCAAGCACAACGACGAGCAGGTGCTGCGGCGCCCGCTCGTTTCGTTCGTGCACGGCGTTTTCGGGCGTCTCCCGCAGCGCACCATCGTGTTGTCGGAGCACGTCGGGCGCTTCATCGCGGAACACGGACGCGTGCCGTTGGCGCGGCAGACGCGCATCTACTACGGCATCGAGCCGCGGCCCTTCGCCGAGGCGGCGCAGGCCGAGCCGCAGGTGCGCGCAGCGCCGCGCGTCGAGCTCGGCATCGCTCACGACGCGATCTTGTTCACGTGCGTGGCGCGTTTCGCACCGCAGAAAGCGCACGACGTGCTGCTGCGCGCGTTCGCTGCCGCGCGACGCGAGCCGGGCGGTGCGCGCTTGCGCTTGCTCCTCGTCGGCGACGATCCGTTCGGCGACGGCAAGCGCAAGGCGGAGGCCGTGGCGCGCGAACTCGAGCTCGGTGACGCCGTGCTCTTCGTCGGTATCCGCCGTGATGTGCCCGCGCTGCTCGCGACGAGCGACGTGTTCGTGATGTGCTCGCTGTGGGAAGGCTTGGGCCTGGTGTTCCTGGAAGCGATGGCGGCGCGCTTGCCGGTGCTCGCCACGCGCGTCTCCGCTGTTCCCGAAGTCGTCGTCGACGGCGCGACCGGTGTGCTCGTGCCGGTTGCGGATGTCGAGGCCTTGGCGCGCGCGATGACCGCGCTCGCCGGCGACGACGCGCTGCGCCGTCGTTTGGGCGCTGCGGGCGCCGAGCGTGTTGGAAAGGATTTCGGTCTGGCGCGCATGGTCGACGAAACGCTCGCGGTCTATCGCGACGTCCAGAACGGCAGCGCGCGAGGTCGATAGACTCCGCGCCGCGCGGATCGAGCCGTCTCGTTCGCTGCGTCCAAGGCGTGAACTCTCCGAGCTCCCAACCTGAACCGTCGATGCCGCGCGTCGATGCCGATTCGCTCGATGGCGCAGGGGCCGAGGTCGCTGCGCCGCAGGCCGAATTGCAGCTGCCGCGCTACCGCGGTCGCGATCGTCGGAACAGTCCGACGCCGCGCTTCTCGCGCTTCACGTTTGTCGGTGGTCGGCGCAAGCGCGGTCGCCGTCCCGGCGAAAACGAGGGCGCCTTCGTCGATCAGT
>CAYHRR010000796.1:0-1682 GCA_964358875.1 uncultured Planctomycetaceae bacterium
CGCTCCAAATCGAGAGCGACGGTTGCACCGACGGCTTCACGGTCGAGCCCAAGGCTCCGCACGATTTCGTGTTCGACGGACTCGAACGCGGAACCTACGTCGTGTGCGTCAACGTCGGCGACTACGCGCCGCTCTTGCTCGGTCCGTTCGAACTTGCGGCGCGCGAAGTGCGCGGAGGACTGCGGGCGCAGTTGCAGCGCGGCGCGAGCATCTCCGGCGTGGTGCGCGGAGCGGACGGCGCGCCGCTCGCCGATGCTGTCGTCGCAGTGCTCGGCAACGGAGCGCTGTCACGCGCGGCGCTCGTCGAACTCGATCGCGAGGTGCGCTCGACAGCCGCGCGCGGCTACCGCCACTCGACCGGCGTGCGCACGGATGCTCAGGGCGCGTTCACGCTGCACCACGTTCCGCTCGATCGAGCGCTCAACCTCGTCGCGCTACACGCCGAGCACGAGCCCTTCGGTGAAGCCTTGGAGCTGCGCGAGAGCGCGAGCTACACCGACCGCGTCGTGCGCTTTACCACGCCGCGCAAACGCTGATCGCCGCGCGCACGCGCATAGCGGAGCGCTGTCGCAGCCAAACACGAGAAGCTGTCCGCGATTCGTCCGCGAACAGCTTCCCGTTCTCTCCAAACACCCTGTTCAGTGCGCGGTCGCTGCGAGCGCGAGCGCCGCGACGTCCTGGGCACACCCCCACGAAAGCGTGATGCCCGCGCCGCCGTGACCGTAATTGTGGATCAACGTCGCGGTGCCGCGGCGTTCGGCTTCGACGCGCACCGAGCTGCGGCCGGGACGGATCCCGACGGCGACGCTGAGCACGCGCGCGTGCTTCAAGCGCGGTTCGACCGAAATGCAGCGCGCGAGGATGTCTTTGGTCGAGCTTTCCTCGGGCACCAGGTCCTCGCGATCGATGCCGACGGTTCCACCGAGCACGCAATCCTTCGAACGCGGGATCACGTAAGTCAGTCCGCGCGGGTCGTAGTCGTCGAGCACGAAGGTGTCGATGCCGGATTTCTCGACGCGGACGATTTGGCCGCGAATCGCGACGACTTCCTTGTCGTGGCACAGCTCGCGCGAAGCGAGGCCGGTGCAGTTGACGACGAGCGCGCATTGCGAGAGCGGCTCGGCGAAATCGACGACGCGCCGTTCGTGCAAATGACCGCCGAGGTGTTCGAGGCGCTTGACCAGCCAATCGAGATAGATCGGCATCTCGGCGACCGGCACTTCCATCGCGTAGCCGGCGGCGAACTCGCGCGGCACTTCGGCGCGCGGCAGGGCTTGAAGATGCTTCGCGCCGGCGCGCAGTTGCACGCCCGCGTCGACGCAACCGACGGCGACCAGTTCGACGCCGCGGTGCATCGTGACGCCGGAATACGGGTCGCGCGCGAGCTTTTCGAACTCGTCGTAGGTGCTGCGCGCCCAGCGCACGACCAGTTCGGCCGGCGAGGCTTTGAACGCGTACCAGATCGCGGCGGCGATGCTCGAGGTCGTGCGCTGCGGCAGATCGCGCGTCCAGACTTCGACTTGAAAACCGGCTTCGAGCAGCCGAACAGCATCGAGACGGTGGACATCATGCCAACGCTCGCCGCGCTGATCGGCCTGCCGGTCCCCGCGAACGAGATCGACGGCAAGTGCCGCGACCTCGATGTTGGTGCTAATTCGACTTGTCCGGCCAATTAGTCTCGT
>CAYHRR010000797.1:0-1681 GCA_964358875.1 uncultured Planctomycetaceae bacterium
CGCCGGTGTGGGGGGGGTGCGGCCCCCAAACAGGCGCGGTGTCGCCCGCGGCAGCTTCACCTCGCCTCCACTCTCACTGTGCCTCTGCCTTCGTCTGCCCTTGGCGTGCATTCCCACGCGCGCATTCCCCACGCTCGACATGCACCACGCCGCCAAGAATCGCACCGCCATCGCCACACCCCCACGCCCCCACGCCCCCACAAAACACAGCAGGCCGCGCAAGTTCGACTCGCGCGGCCCGCTGCTTTTCTCAGGAGCCGCAGCTCCATCAACTCACGGCAGCATCGTCCACTGCAGCGCGTTGCTCAGCATCGTCGTCTTCGGGCTCGGCGGGTCGCGGTACCAGCACTGCGACGCGAACACTTCGCCGGCGAACAGCGGAGTGCCGATCGCATTGGCGTGAGTGGCGGCGAAGTTGAGGAAGTCGACGCTCATCGAGCCGTTGCAGGCGCCGATCGTGCCACCCATGGTGATCACGCCCATGCGCTCGAGCGGAGACTTCACGCACAGGAAGCTCGTGCTCGCGCCCCAGGTGTCCGCCTTCGGGCCGTTGATGCCGTAGAAGATCAGTCCCTGTTGCGCGCCCTCGGCTCCGTTCGCCGTCAGCGTGAAGCCCGAGGATGCAGCAGCGCTCGGCGTGCCGGAAGCCGACATGGTCGGCGTGCAACCGTTCGTGCTGGTGCCCGCGGTGCAGTAGCTGAACACGACACCCTGCTCGCACGAGTCGGGGATGTTGTTCAGGTTCGTGTCGAAGGCGCCCGAGGCGATTTCGCACACGTCACCGATGCCGTCGGTGTCGCAGTCGGCCTGCGAGGCGTTGGCGATTGCATCGCAGTTGTCCGTGCAATCCGCGACGCCGTCCGAGTCCGTGTCGGTGTCGGCTACGCCGCAACCACACACACCCGCGGCAATCTTCGCCGGATCGTTCGGGCAACCGTCGTTGCAGTTCGGCGTGCCGTCCGAGTCGCTGTCGGTGTCGGCGACGCCGCAACCGCAAACTCCCGGAGCCGTCTTGAGCGCGTCGTTCGGGCAACCGTCGCAGAGGTCGCCGACGCCGTCGCTGTCGTTGTCGTCTTGCGGCGGGTTGACCACCGACGGACAGTTGTCGCAAACATCGCCGACGCTGTCCGCGTCGAGGTCCGCCTGGTTGCTGTTCGCAGTTCCGGAGCAGTTGTCGCAGACGTTGCCGACGCCGTCGCCGTCACCGTCCACCTGCGCGGGGTTGTAGAACAGCGGGCAGTTGTCGACGCAGTCGAAGTCGCCGTCACCGTCCGTGTCGAACTCGGCCACACCGCAACCACAGACACCCGCGGCGATCTTCGCCGGATCGTTCGGGCAGCCGTCGTTGCAGTTCGGCGTGCCGTCCGAGTCGCTGTCGGTGTCGGCCACGCCGCAACCGCACGCGCCGGCCGCGATCTTGGCCGGGTCCGCCGGGCAACCATCGATGCAATTGGGCGTGCCGTCGCCGTCACCGTCGGTCTCGGCCACGCCGCAGCCGCAGGCGCCCGGCGCGATCTTGAGCGGGTCGTTGATGCAGCCGTCGAGGCAATCGTTGGTGCCGTCGCCGTCGGTGTCCGGGCACACCGAGCCGCCGGGGACGTCGACGTTCGTGAACGTGATCGTCGTCGGCGTGCCGGCCTTGAACAAGGTGACCGTCACGTTGCCGGCCGCGGGCGCGCCG
>CAYHRR010000798.1:0-1680 GCA_964358875.1 uncultured Planctomycetaceae bacterium
GCGAAGTTCTCGTGCAGCAGCGTGTGGAGCGTGATCTCGTCCGAGAACGACTCGAGTTCAGGCCGGCTCGGCAATTCGCCGTGCAACAGCAGCCACGCGACTTCGAGGAAGGTGCTCTTCTCGGCCAACTCTTCGATCGGGAAACCGCGGTAGCGCAGGATGCCCTGTTCGCCGTCGATGAACGTGATCGCGCTCTTGCAGGCGCCGGTGTTCGCGTAACCGGGGTCGTAGGTGATCAATCCCGTGGCATCGCGCAGCTTGCGGATATCCACCGCAACTTCGCCTTCCGTGCCGTTGATCAGCGGCAGCGAAACGCTCTTGCCTTGGTATTGGAATTGGATCGACGTCGACGCCGAGGCTTGGGTTTCGAGGGGCGACATGAATAGAGGATGCGTGCGGTTGCGGAGACGTTGAGGGCGAAGGAGTCTAGCGGAGCCGTGCGGGCGCGAGCCACACGCGAGACACTCAGCTTGTGAGCGCAGTCGCGCAATGCGGACCCTGACCCATGTCGGACGGCGAGCCCCCCGCGCTTGTGCGCGACCGGCTCGTCTTTAGAATCCGCCGCTCGGGGCCCGAAAGAACCCGATTCAACATGCCCCGTCCCCTCAAAGTCGTCGCCGTTTTGCCCGCCTACAACCTCGAGCAGGGCATCGCCGCGATCGTCGAACGCACCAAGCCCTTCGTCGATCACGTCGTCGTCGTCGCCGATGCTTCGAAGGACGGCACCGCGCTCGCGGCGCGCGCCGCCGGTGCGCTGGTGCCCGAGCCCGAAATGACCCGCGGCAAAGGCTTTGCGATGATCAAGGGCATCGAGTTCACGCGCTCGCTCGCGCCCGACATCGTGATCGTGATGGACTCCGACGGTCAGCACTTGCCCGAAGAGATTCCGCTGATGACTGCGCCCTTCGCGGAAGGCAACTACGACATGGTCGTCGGATCCCGCATGCTCGGCACGTTGCGCACCTCGACCATCAACAAGTTCGGCAACTTCGGTCTCAAGATCATCTCGTTCTGCGTCACCTGGCGCTGGATGACCGACACCGAGTCGGGCTTTCGCGCCTTCCGCGCGGACAAGCTGTACACGCTCAAACTTTCGTCGCGCGGTTACGAAATCGAGAGCGAGCTCCTGTTGCGCGCGCTGAACGCCGGCTTCAAGGTCAAGGAAGTGCCGATCAACGTGCCCTTCGCCGTCCCGGGCGTGACCGTGTGGGATGGCTTCAAAGTCGGCTGGTACAAGATCAAGACCGGCACGAAGCTGCGTCTGGGGATGGAGGTCTAGTGGATTACGCTCGCATCGAAACGAGCGCACGCGCGGCGCGTGACGGCGGCGCGGAGGTCGTGCTCGTGCTCGGCCTGGGCTTCGTCGGCACGGCCGTCGCGGGCAACCTCGCGCGCGCCGAGAAGAACGGTGCGCGGCTGTTTTTCGTGATCGGACTCGATCGCCATGACGACGCGGGCCTGGCCAAGGTTGCGCGGCTCGACCAAGGCAGTTCGCCGACCTATGCCAACGATCCGAGCCTCGAACGCGTGATCCACGAGGCCTGTGTCGCGTCGAAGAACTTGGTCGGCACCACCGATCCGCGCGCGATCGGACTGGCCGACATCGTCGTGTCGTGCATCAACCTCGACGTGCAGCGCGAGCCGGGTCAGACCGAGGTGTTGCGCGTGCCTTTCGAGGGT
>CAYHRR010000799.1:0-1672 GCA_964358875.1 uncultured Planctomycetaceae bacterium
TTCATGAAATACACCGGCGTTCCGATCAATTTCGGCATGTCGGTGCTGCTCGGCTTCCTGGTCGGCACGGTGATCGCGGGCCAGACCTTCTTCAATTTCACGCTCGACAACCTCAAGCACTTCGGCGCGCTCAAGGCGATGGGCGCGTCGTCGTGGCAACTGATCCGCATGATCGTGCTGCAGGCCGCGCTCGTCGGCACGCTCGGCTGGAGCCTGGGCGTCGGCGGCGCGGCGCTGTTCGGTCGCGCGACGGCCGGTACCGAGCTCGCCTTCCGCATGCCATGGCAACTGCTGCTCGTCAGCGGCGCGGCGGTGCTGTTGATCTGCATGATCTCGGCCTTGCTGTGCATCGTGAAGGTCGTGCGCCTCGAACCCGCGATCGTCTTCAAGGGCTGATGCCATGAACATTGCCGTCGAACGCGCGGTGCACGTCCGCGGAGTGACCAAGACCTACGGCAGCGGCGACGCGCGCGTGCCGGCCTTGCGCGGCATCGACCTCGACGTCGACGCGGGTCAACTAATGATGCTCGTCGGCCCCTCGGGCTGCGGGAAGACGACGTTGATCTCCGTGATCGCCGGCATCCTCGATCAAGACGAAGGCGTGTGCGAGCTGTTCGGCGACGACATCAAGGCCATGCGTGGTCGCGAAAAGACGCGCTTTCGCGGCGAAACCATCGGTTTCGTGTTCCAGGCCTTTCACCTGATCCCGGCTTTGACGGCGGCGGAGAACGTCGCGGTGCCGCTGCTGATTCGCGGCGTCGCGCGGCGCGAAGCGGTCGAGCGCGGCACGGCGATGCTCGAACGCGTCTCGCTCGGTGAACGCGCCAAATCGCTGCCGCACCAACTCTCCGGCGGACAACAACAGAGAGTGGCCATCGCGCGCGCTCTTGTGCACGAACCGCGCATCGTCGTGTGCGACGAGCCGACGAGTTCGCTCGACCACCACACGGGCATGAAGGTGATGGAGCTGATGCGCGAGGTCGCGTTGTCCGGCTCGCGCACCTTGATCGTCGTCACGCACGACGCGCGCATCTTTCCCTACGCCGACCGCATCGCCGTGATGGACGACGGCGTTGTGACCAAGGTCGTCGACTCTGCCGACGCCATTTGACGAGGAACGCTTCGATGATCATCAAGTACCTGATTCCACTCATGGCGATGTGCGGCGTCGGACTCGCCGTGCGCACCGTGATCCTCGCGGCCGAAGAGCCCAAGGTCGTGCCGCCGCTCGTCGAACCGGCGCGCGCGCCCTTCGATTCGTACCTCTCGGGCGCAGGCATCGTCGAGGCGCGCACGGAGAACGTGGCGATCGCCGCGACGGTTCCCGGCGTCGTCACGGCGGTTGCCGTGCGCGTCGGACAATCCGTGAAAGCCGGCGACGCGCTGTTTTCCGTCGACGTGCGCGATCTCGAAGCGCAACTCGACGGCGAGCACGCTGCGTTCGACGCTGCGCGTGCGCGGATCGCGCGGCTCGAGGCGCTGCCGCGCGTCGAAGACCTGCGTTTGGCCGAAGCGAAGCAAGTCGAAAGCCAATCCGCGCTCAGCGAGGCGCGCGATCAGCTCGCGCTCGCCGACGCGATCACCGATCCGCGCGCGCTGAGTCGCGACGAGCGCAACCGGCGTCGTTCGGCCGTCGACATCGCGCAAGCACGCTTCGCGGCGACGACGGCCG
>CAYHRR010000800.1:0-1666 GCA_964358875.1 uncultured Planctomycetaceae bacterium
GCAGCGCGCGGGCGCGCCCTGGAAACTGCAGCCGCTTTCGCCGACACCGTCGCGGCGGCTGCAGCGGTCGAAGTGCTCGAACAGAAGTTCGCGGAGCACGTCGCGGCCTGGATCGCGCTCGAACGCTACTTCCGCGCGAGTGGCGCGACCGCTCGCGCGGACGCTGCTGCGGCGAAAGCAGCCGCACTCGATTCGAAGTCGAAGTGAAGCACGGCGTCCGATCGGACCCAGCGTGATGTGCGCGACGTCGGCGTGCTCGAGCCCGCGCCGCACACGCGACTACGAGGCTTCCTTGTTCTTGCGGGGGCGACCACCTTGCGGGCGACGCTCCTGAATCGTCTGGTGGAAGTTGCTCCAGTCGTCCTTCGAGAACAGGCGCACTTCCGCGCCGCACTGCACGCAGTAGCTGTGGTCGACGCTCATCAGGTACGTCACGTACGTGTTGCACTGAGCGCAGAACTTGCGGTCGCCGTAGTAGTCGCGGGTTTCCATGGTGTTGGTCGCAGTGTCTTGGGTCTCGGGTGTCCGTCGCGTTGCTGACGAACAGGAGGAGCAGCGGCGCTGCCAAGTGCGGACCGGTGCTCCGAGTTTCATCACAACTCGTTGTCGCGCAACGAGTCCGAGCTACGGCCAGCTGGGCTGCGTGCGTTGCACCGAACCCACCGAGTGTTCACGGGATTGGACGTCGCTCGACTCCGCGATGTGCCGTTCAAAGAGTGCGCAGGCGCGTCGCCGCCGGCACGCGCTCGTGGAAGTTCCTTCCGCGTGCGTCCACGTCATTGTGCAGCAGCGACTTGCGCCGCACGTCAAGCGACGGCGCACAGCGCGCGAAGCGTTGTCCAAGAATCTCGACGCGCGCGCGCCGCGTGTCCACGAACTCCGACGGCTACAGCTCGCCGTCGAGCGAGCGCAGTAACTCCGCGCGAGCCCACGCGTCCGGCTCGCGCTGCGCAGCACGCGTGACCGCGTCGCGCAGGTCGCTGCTGTCGGGATTCCCGGCGAGCAACGACCACGCGGCTGCTTCGCGAACGAGCGCCGAGGGATCGAAACTGAGTGCTTGCAACAAAGCTACCTCGCTGCGCTCCGAGGGGCGGCGCGCGAGCGCAATCGCGGCGTTGCGCGCGAGCCCTGTGCGACCGGCGCGTTGGAGCGGCGAACCGCTCAACCACTCCGACCAAGGCGCAGGCTCGCGGAACTCGAGCCACTGCTCGAGCCCTGCCGTCGCCACGGCGGAGTGCGTGCCGAAGCGCTCGGCCAGATCCGGTGCCTCTCGGCCCCACGGACAAACCTCCGAGCACACGTCGCAGCCGAAGGCCCAGTCGCCGACGGCGTGCCGCAGCTCGCGCGGGATCGAACCGCGATTCTCGATCGTGTGGTAGCTGATGCAGCGCCCCGCATCGACACGGCCGGGAGCGACGATGGCTCCGGTCGGACAAGCGTCGAGGCAGGCGCTGCACGTGCCGCAGGAACCCGTCGGCGGTGTCGGCGTCGGCTCGAGCTCGGTTTCGAGCACGAGCTCGCCAAGAAAAAACCAGGGCCCGAAACGCGGGTGCAGGAGGTTCGCGGCCTTCGAGAGGAAACCGATTCCGGCTTGGGCGGCATGCGAGCGCTCGAGCAGGGGAACAGCGTCGACGCCGGGGCGCGCCAATTCGTCGCGCGCGACGAT
>CAYHRR010000801.1:0-1665 GCA_964358875.1 uncultured Planctomycetaceae bacterium
TCGGGCGACCACTGGGTGGTGCTGGTCGGTGGCGTCGGTTCGACGGTGCGCGGCGTGTTCTTGTTGACCGGCCGCATCGCCGGCGGATTGCAGAGTCCCGAGCGGCGCGTCGGTCGCGCCTTCGGCTGAAGCTCAGCGCGTGAGTGCGAGCGCGCCGATGATGTCGCGCAGTTCGCGTTTCTTCACGCCGACATGGACCGTCAGCACGACCTCGTCGAGCGCGTCGTCGTAGTCGATTTCGACGCCGCTGTCCTTGCCGCCGAGCGTGTGCGCAGCAGCGTCGAGCGCGTCCTTGCGCATCGTCATCGCGCCGTAGAACTCGCCGGCGTCGCGCGGGCTGTCCCACACGCTGGTCCAGCGCAAGACGAGCGACTTGTCGCGACCGAGCAGCACCAAGCGATCGCCGTCCCAACCTGCGGCGAGCTCGTTGCCGAACTTGACCGCCATGATCGACAGCGGATTGGCGAGGTCGAGCGCAGCTCGCTCCGCATCGGGCCCGGCGATCAACGAGGTCATGAATTCACCGAGCGTGTCTTCGCGTTGCACGCTCCAGCCCTCGGCGAGCGCGCCGATCGTGTACTTCAACGCGCGCGGCTCGTCGATGTGTTCCGCGTTCCAATAGGTGCGCGAGTGCAGCACCTGCTCGGTCGAGCGCGGACGTTGCTCGAAGGCGCGGCGAATGTCCGCGGCCGTCGCTTGACCCATTTGCGCGCCCACCCAGTCGTCGCGGCGCTGCAGGAACGCGGCGCCTTGCATGTACACGCCGAGCATCGGCTTCCACAGCCAGGCCGGCGCTTCCTTGAAGGATCCCGACTGCTGCTCCTGCAACTGCGCCAGCGCGGCCGTGTCGAGCTCCTTGATGTGGTTCACGGTCCAGATGTTCATCACGGCCGTGCCCGAGCCTTCGACGACGGCTTGGAAGGCGAGTTGCGCGTCCGTGTCGAGTCCGCACTTGGCGAGCGAGCCGTCGATGTCGAACAACTGGTCGTCGAGCGCGTGGTCGAGCTCGTGCGCCATCGTGATGCGCGCCAAACCCATCGGCGTCGTGTCCATCAGGCTGAAGGAGTCGCTGTCGGGGTCGTAGAAACCGGCGACCTGACCCTTGAGCAACTTCAGCGAGGCCTCGATCAAGTTCATCTCGGGCGGGATCACGCCGAGCAACTTCGCGACGTTCTCGTCGGCGGTGAGCTTGGTCGGCGTTTCCGTCTTCGCCATGCGCGCGAGAAAGTAGGCCATGAGGTCGTCGGCGCCGGCGAGACGCACGGCGACGGGCCGCACGAACTTCTCGCCGCGAATCTCCTCGATATCCACGCTGATCTCGCGGCTGATGCGCTCGAGTTCGGCCTGCGTCCACGTCGCTTGCGGCGCGGCCGCGGCGGGCGCTTGCGTCGGAGGCCCCGACGGGCCGGGAGTCTGAACTTGGGTCGCTTGCGGCGCGTGCTGAGGCGTGGTGGAAGTTGCGCCGCAGGCGAACGAGAACGCGGCGAACGAGTACGCGGCGAAAGGCGACAGCGCGATGAGGGTGTTCATGGAGCGCGAGAGCATAGGGCGACTGCGCTCTTGTCCCAGCCTCGCGGCGATTGCGATGCGTAAGGCCATCGGGCACGATCTCGCGCTTCGCGCGCCGCCTTACGCCCGCGCACCACCTCCATGACGACCACGACG
>CAYHRR010000802.1:0-1663 GCA_964358875.1 uncultured Planctomycetaceae bacterium
GATGCGGGGCGCCCAGAGCGTCCCGCACGTGCGGGTGGCCGGACTCGCGCCGCATTGGATGCAGCGCGGCGACGAAGCCCTGGGCGCCAACGCGCGCGACTACGAGCTCGTGATCCTCGACTTGATGTTGCCGGGCGCCTTCGGCCTCGACGTGCTCAAGCACCTGCGTTCGCAATCGGACCTGCCGGTGCTGGTGCTCTCGGCGAAAAACGACACGAGCATCAAAGTGCGCGCGCTCGAACTCGGCGCCGACGATTACGTGACCAAGCCGTTTTGGCCCGAGGAATTGCTCGCGCGCGTGCATGCGCGCCTGCGACGGCCGGGCTTGCAACGCGGCGGAGCGATCGAGAGCGGAGAGCTCGTCGTCGACGTCGCCGGGCGCGTGGTGCGCCTCGCCGGCGCCGAAGTCGATCTCACACGCGTCGAGTTCGACTTGTTGTTGGCGCTGGCGCAACGACCCGGGCAGGCCTTGTCGCGCGCGTGGCTGTGCGAGAACGTGCTCGATCCCGAACGCGACGGCACGGAACGCACACTCGACGTTCACGTTTCGCGCCTGCGCAAGAAACTGGGCGCGTGCGGTGCGCGCGTCGTCACGGTGTGGGGCGTCGGCTATCGCCTGACCAACGGCGGCGACGCATGAAGCTGCGCTTGCGCTTGGTGCTCGCCGGTTTGGTCGCATCGATTCCCGTCGTCGCCGCCGTCGCTTGGTCGCGCGCGCGCTTCGAGCACGACGCAGCGCAGCGCGGGCTGGTCGAGTTCATCAACGACCGGATGCTCACCGGCGCGCGCGAGGACTGCGAACGCGCTCCCGAAATCTTCCCGCTGCCGCCGCGCCAAGCGCGCGGACGTCCCGGTCCATGGCCGGGCCCTCCGCGAGGGCGCGATCCCGAGCAACCCAGTGGTCCGATCGGCGGCGGCATGGACGGCGGACCGCAAGGACCGGAGGGCGGCCTGCCGCGCAATGAGCTGTGGGCCTACGCGAGCGACTTTCGCTCGGCGAATCCGCGCGCTCCGGAGTTTCCCGCCGAGTTGAAGGCGCCGCTCGAAGACGGCGCAAGCGTGGCGAGCGCGGCTTGGGACACGCAAGCCGGCAACGGCATCGTCGTCGCGATGAAGATGGAGTGGAACACCGGGCCGTGTGCGATCGTGATCGCGCGCCGCGCGCAAATCGGGCCTCCGGGCGCCGTGCGCGACTTGTTGATCGGCTCGCTGGTCGTGTGCTTCTCACTGCTCGGCGCCGTCGCTTTCGCGGCCGGACCGATCGTCGAACGCGTGCGTCGCTTGACGGTGCAAGTGCGGCAGTCGGCGGACAAGCGCTACGCGACGCCGGCGGACGTGCAGGGTTCCGATGAGATCACGGAGCTCGCCGGTGCTTTCAACAGCGCCGCTCGTGAAGTGCGCGCGAACGTCGAAGCCTTGGAGCAGCGCGAAAAGACGCTGCGCGGTTTCGTGGAGAACACGACGCACGACGTGATGATCCCGCTCACGGTGCTGCAAGGTCATCTCACCGCGCTGCGCCGCAAGGCCGAAGCCGGTACGCCGGCCGATCGCGACGTCGTCGTCGATGCCTTGCAAGAGGCGCACTACATGGCCTCGTTGATCCAGAATCTGTCGGTCGTGGCGCAGCTCGAGGACGGCGAGTTGCAGCTCGAAAAACGGCCCT
>CAYHRR010000803.1:0-1656 GCA_964358875.1 uncultured Planctomycetaceae bacterium
CCTGCGGCACGCTGACGATCAAGTCCTTGGTGCTCGCGTTCTGACGAAGCTCGCCTGCGCTCGGGCGAAGCTCGCCGTCGCTCGGGCGAAGCTCGCCGTCGCTCTGACGACGCTCGCCGTCGCTCGGGCGAAGCTCGCCGTCGCTCTGACGACGCTCGCCGTCGCTCTGACGAAGCTCGCCGTCGCTCTGACGAAGCTCGCCGTCGCTCGGGCGAAGCTCGCCCGAAGTATCGCCGAGCGGATGCACGACGCGTGCCGTGACGCGCAGGTCGCCGATGTCGAGGAAGTCGCGCGGCACGATGCACGGTCCGAGCGGACAGAAGCCGTCGAGATTCTTGCCGCGAAACCACGGGTATTTCAGTTTGCGATCGTCGCCCTGCAAGGTGCGCGCGGTCAGGTCGTCGGCGACGCTGTAACCCGCGACGTGCTCGAACGCGCGCGCTTCGTCGATCTCGTAACCCTGCTTGCCGATCACGACGGCGAGTTCGACCTCGTGGTCGACGCGCGCCGTGTACCAACTCGGCACGCGCACGCTTGCGCCGTCGGGACGCAGCGTCTCGGGCAACTTGTTGAAGAACAGCGGCTGCTCGGGCACCGCCTCGCCGAACTCGGCCGCGTGTTCTTTGAAGTTCTTGCCGAGCGCGAGGATCTTCCCGACGCGTTCGGGCTCGATGGGCACGTCGACGTCGGTCGGAGTGCGCGCGCGCTTCCAGTGACCGCGCGCGAGCGCCGCCTCGAGCCGCGCTCGCTCGAAGAAACCGGCCGCGAGGAGGCCTGTGACTTCGCGCGGCGCGCCCGGCTCGTTCGCGTCGAGCCAGTGCGACAGATCGAGTGCCGCACCGTCGACTTCGAGCAGGAGCTGCGCTCGGCCGTCTTCGACGTGCGCGCGCCACAGGCGGACGGTGCGGGACATGCGGCGCAATCTACCAATCCCACAAGCGACGTTGCTCGTTCAGAACGTTCGCCCCACACGCGCTCTTGGCCACTGCGATGCTGGTACCGTCAAGGCCACGAACGGCGCGCATGGGTTGGGTGCGAATCCCGCCGTTAGCCGGCTCGACTTTGTGGCCGAGGCGCGCATCGTGCTTCTTGTCGCGTTCGTGGTTCTCGCCTCGTGTGAGACCGTGTCCATCACTGGCCCCGAATGCGGTACCGTGTGTCGATGGAAACAACGAAGCGCTTTTTTGCGAGAGGCGTTGGGTTAGTCGCGTGTGGAGCTTTGCTATTGCATTGCATGCTGGTGTCATGTGGTGACAGCGCTGAGTCGGCCCTGCGAGGTCGAGACTCATTGGGAGATGTTCGTGGCGGGCAGTGGTATCGAGCGCTTATCACCCGGTCCGAGTACGGGGATGCGTGGCCGTTCAGCGTCTATTCTGGTCTGCTAGCAGCACGCCTGATCGGTGATGCGGGCGTTGGACCTCAGTTGCACGTTGTCGTGTTGGAGTGCGGAAGCGTTACATACGCGCTCAACGGAACCGCGAAATCGGAGCGCGAGTACGCGGACGTCACGTCAATTTGGGTGCTGGATCCGAAGTACGACCAAGAATTCGGCATACGGAAAGACCTCACCCCGATCATGGAACGCGGGCTCAGTCTTGCGTCCGGTGTCGACGTACCGTTTGTTCGCGTCCCAGTTCAAGTTATGGAGCACGCGAA
>CAYHRR010000804.1:0-1650 GCA_964358875.1 uncultured Planctomycetaceae bacterium
GTGACTTGCTCACACGTCTTCTCCGAGAATGCACTGCATCTGGACCTGTGCTTCACCGGCGGCCGAGCGCCAGCGCACGCGCACCAGGATCGGCCGCAGCTCGTAGTCGGAGGAGTGATTCGTCGCGTCGATGACGCCGTCGCTGTCGAGGTCGAGCGGCAGGCCGAGTTCCGGCATGTTCAAGTCCTCACGCAAAATCGTGGGGGCGCCGCTGACCGTCGGGAAGACGACCTCGCCGACGATGCCGTCGGTGTCGCCGTCGGCGGCTGAAAGACCCGTCACGACGAAGCTCGGACCGGGACCGCGCCCGTTGCCGTCGACGTCGTCGCTGCCGGCGCTGTTGTATTCGCGGAAGCGGTCGCGCAGCGTCTCGGTCTTGATGACCTCGATTTGGCGCCGGCACGCTTCGAGGGCTTGGGTCTGCTCACGCGCCATGGTCTGCGCACGAGAGGCGGAGACCAGCGCTTGCGTGAAACCCAGCGATGCCACGAGCATGGCCGACGAGGCGATCAGCACCTCGAGCAGCGTGAACGCGCTCTCGCCGCGCATGCCTCGCGGCTGCCCGCGTCGCACGCGGGTTCGATTCCCTAGATTCATGCACCCTCTCCCAGCCCGCCGTCTTCGAGCGGACAACGCGCCCTATCGTCGAGGTGAGAGTGCGTGCGTGAGCGTATTTGGGATTTCCTAGAAGGGCCGGCCTTCGCTGCCCGCACGCGCAGCCGGGCAGGGCCCGCTCTGTTGAGTCGACCGGCGCCTGTGGTCAGAGTGTGCCGCCCATGACATCCCGCATTCCGGTCAGTGTCCTCGGCGCCACGGGCGTGGTCGGACAGCGTTTCGTCGCGCGCCTGGCGCGCCATCCGTGGTTCGAACTCGCCGAGCTCGGCGCGAGCGAACGCAGCGTCGGACGGCGCTACTCCGAGGCCTGCACATGGCGCGTCCCGGGCTGCGAGCCCTACGCCGGTTTCGCCGACCGGCCGGTCGTCGCCTGCACTCCCGATGCATGCCGCACGACGGTTGTGTTTTCGGCGCTCGATGCGGGGCCGGCGCGCGAACTCGAGCCGCTGTTCGCGCGCGCCGGCGCGACGGTGTTTTCCAACGCGAGCGCGTTTCGCATGGAGGCCGACGTGCCGCTCGTCGTCCCCGAGGTGAATCCGGGTCACGTCGAGTTGCTCGCGCAGCAGCGCCGCTTGCGCGGATGGAGCGGCGCGATCGTGTGCAACCCCAACTGCACGACGGCAGTGCTCGTCACCGCGCTTGCGCCGCTGCACCAGCGCTTCGGCCTCGAGCAGATCTTGATGACGAGCATGCAGGCGGTGTCGGGAGCGGGCTATCCCGGTGCGGCGGCGCTCGACGTGCTCGGCAACGTCGTGCCCTACATCGCGAACGAAGAGCTCAAGGTCGAGGAGGAGACGCGCAAGCTGCTCGGCGTGCTCGAGAATGGAACGGTGCGCGCGGCCGCGTGCGGCGTTTCGGCGTTGTGCCATCGCGTGCCGGTGATCGACGGACACTCCGAAGCTGTGTCGCTGCGTCTGCGCGGCGAGCCGTCGCTCGCGGCCGTGCGCGAGGCACTCGCGACCTGGCGTGCCGAGCCGCAGTTGCGCGCTTTGCCGAGCGCGCCCACGCGGCCGATCGTCTTGCACGATCGCGAGG
>CAYHRR010000805.1:0-1650 GCA_964358875.1 uncultured Planctomycetaceae bacterium
GTCGAGCTCGTGCAGTTCACCGGCTGGGGCTTCAACCCCGGCATGAACAACCCGGTGAACCACGCCAAGTTCGTCGAGGAGATCCGCGAAGGCTGCAAGGTCGCGCAGCGCCTCGGCAACAAGATGTTGCTCGTCGTCGCGGGCAACGATCAGCCGGGCATGACGAAGGCCGAGATGCACGAGCATGTCGTCACCGGCCTCAAGCTCGCCGCGCCGATCGCCGCCGACCACGGCCTGTCGCTCGTGCTCGAACCGATGAACGGTCGCGTCGATCACCCCGGCCATTGCCTGTACGGCAGTCCCGATGCGATCTCGATCTGCGAACGCGTCGGTGCGCGCAACGTGAAGATTTGCTGGGACCTCTACCACATGCAGATCAGCGAAGGCGATCTGTGCGGCCGCTTGAAGGACGGCAAGGATTGGATCGGTTACGTGCAGCTCGCCGACCATCCCGGTCGCAACGAACCGGGCACGGGCGAGATCCACTATCCGCGCGTGCTGCGCCAACTCGCCGAGATCGGCTACATGGGCTATGTCGGGCTCGAATGCTCGCCGCTCGAAGGCGAACGCGCTGCGGCGCGGCGCGTGCTCGCAGCGGATCAATGGTGATGCGCGCGCTGCCCAGCGATCGGTGACGGAGAGTTCGACGAAGTACGCGTCGCGCTCGGCCGTGATCGTGAGCGCCACGCGTTTGGATCCGCCGCCGACGCACTGACGAAGCGCGGCCGGTGCTCGTCGATCGACTCGAGGCCGAAAACAAGTGCGCTCGCGCTCGCGAGTCAAGCGCGAAGCCGCGCCCTTCGCGCAGGCTGCACGCCGTGCGGAGTGCAACGCGGCCGGCGCTCGAAGTTCCGAACGCGCGTGACGAATTCCTAGCGCTCGCCCACGAGCAGATCGAGCGTCATGCGTTCACGCGTGCCGTCGATGCGCACCGTGAGACCCGCTTTCGGCGCGCCGATGAGAACGCGCTGCGTGGTCGTGACGAAGTACGTGCCGGGCTCGAGCGCGAGGAACGTGTAGCGACTGCCGGCGCGGAGATCGGCTCCACGCGTCTCGCTCTCGTCGGCGCGTCGCAAGCGCACATCGACGGTGAGCACCGTGTCATCACCGCGCTGTGCTTCGGCGCAACGCACGCTTCCCGTCAGACACACGCCGGGCACGACGATGTCCTGCTTCCATGCGACGCTCGCAAGGTCCACATGCGCGAGCGACAGCGCGCCGAGTGCGGTAGGAATCGAAACGCGCCACGCGCCGGGCACGAGCACGGTGGCGAAGCGACCGAAGGCGTCGCAGGGCACCGTGTGTGCGCTCGAGCCGTCGAGCGCCTCGACGCGCAAGCGTTCGACGCCACCGAACAGCGCTCCTGACGACGAGCGCAGCGCGCCGCTCCAGCTCACTTCGACGAGCGCGAGCGGCTCGGCGCGCGCCGGCTCCGCCGCGAACTCGACGACGGGTTCTGCGGGCGCAGGCGCGACCGGCGGCGCGAGCGGCGCCGCGACTTCGAGCGGCGCGTGCTCCGCAATCGCTTTCATCGGAGTCGCGTCCCTGCGCGGCTCGACGATCACGGCGACGCGCCGTGTCAAACCGGTTTGGTCCTCGCGTTCGCGGCGGATGATCCGAACACGATCGGGATCATGCTCGCGCGGATGG
>CAYHRR010000806.1:0-1647 GCA_964358875.1 uncultured Planctomycetaceae bacterium
GCCCGCCCGCTGGTTTCCGCGCTCCAAAAAGCCCGCGCCGCGGACACGCCGCACATCCTGGTCTTCATTTTCGATGCGTGGACGGCTCACAACCTGCAACTGCATGGCTATCCCCGCCGTACCATGCCAAACCTCGAGCGTTTCGCGGAACGCGGCGTGATCACGCCGCCGGTCGACCCGCCGCCTGCGCCGCCCGTCCTCTCCACCGCAGCGCCGATGTACGGACCTCCGAACCCCGTTGACCCGCCCGAACGCCTCCTCGATGTCGAACGCACTGCCGCGCCGTCTGCTCGAAACGAGCGCTGACTTTTTCCGCTTCGTGTTCCTCGTGTGCGCGCTGTTCGCGCCGCGAACAGCTCTGCACGCCGCTTCGACGCAGATCGTGCCGACGGCTCCGGCGCCGCAAGCCGCGCCGAAGTTCGACGACGAGCGCGCGGTGATCGAGGCCCTGCTCGGCGTCTACGCCTACGAGAGTTCGCGCGACCCGGCCCAGCTCGCGCGCGCCGCCGCAACACTGCACGTCGAAGGCACGCTCGTCGCGCGGCGCGAGAAGGCCTCAGCCGCCGTCGTGCGTCTGGGCAAGATCTTCGACCACGTCGCGAGCCTTGATCCCGCGCGCGTCGCGAGCGAATTGGTGCGCGTCGACGACACGCATTCGCAGTGGAGCGTCAGCCCCGAGGCCGATCCGTCGCTGGTGATCACGCTCGGTTTCGAGCGCGGTCCCGAGGGCGGTTGGTTGATCGACCAGCGCAGCGTCGCAGCGATCGACGCTTGGTACTCGCGCGTCGAAGACCTGCCGCGCATCGCCGCCGCCGCCGACAAGCCGATTTCGGCCAACGAGTTCGTGCGCAGCCTCGTGCCGCAGCGCCTCAAGAGCGGCGGCTTCCTGCTCGAGCCGTGGCAGTGGATCGGCCTGTTGATCCTGTTCTTGATCGCGTTCTTCTGCGAGCGCGCGATCACGCTGTTCTTGCGCCCGTTGATCCGCAAGTTGTCGCGCTTCGAAGGCGTCAACGTCGACCAGAAGCTGCTCGCGCGCTTCGAGCGGCCCTTCGGTTGGCTGCTGCTCGGCTGGCTGTTCCTCGGCGGCGTTCAATTGCTCGACCTGCCGACCGGTGTGTACGCGACGCTGCGCATCGCGATCGGCTTGTTCACGACCGTACTCACGGTGTGGGCCGCCTATGCGCTGGTCGACATCGGCTGTTGGCCGCTGCAGGTGAAGGCCGACAAGAGCGAGAACAAGTTCGACGACATGCTCGTGCCGCTCTTGCGGCGCACGCTGAAGATGCTCGTCATCCTCGTCGGCTTCATCGTGATCCTGTCGAGCATCACCGGCGACATCTGGCACGTGCTCGCCGGTTTGTCGATCGGTTCCTTGGCGGTCGGTTTTGCCGCGAAGGACTCGATCGAGAACCTGTTCGGCACCTTCACGGTGCTGCTCGACAAGCCATTCCAGCTCGGCGACGTGCTCAAGCTGGACGGCGCGGAGGGTGTGGTCGAGGACGTGGGCTTCCGCAGCACCAAGCTGCGCACGGGCGAGGACACCCTGGTCACGGTGCCGAACTCGAAGTTCATCAACGCCATCGTCGACAACCTGGGGGCGCGTCGCTGGCGCCGCCTCCGCGCGCTGGTCTCGCTGACCTACGACAC
>CAYHRR010000807.1:0-1646 GCA_964358875.1 uncultured Planctomycetaceae bacterium
AGCGAGTCGAAGCTGCGTCGAGCGCCGACTTCGCGCCGAACGCCGATGCGCGCGAGGGTTTCGAGGCGAGCTACGCCGAGTTGTGCAAGCAAACCGCCGCCGCCTTGACCGAACTCGCGGGCTGGTGCGCGGATTCGAAGCTGTACCTCGAACGCGACCACGTGCTCGAAGTCGTGCTGCGCTTCGAGCCCGCGAACGAAGCCGCTCACCGCACGCTCAAGCACACCAAGAACCGCGAGGGCGCGTGGGTCGCGCCGGAGAAGAAGACCGAGCCCAAGAACTACAACGCCGCGCTACTCAAGGACTGCGAGTCGAAGCGCGGCGAATTGGCCAAGGTGTTCCGCGAGGCGGGTCTGGCGCTGCTCGACAAGTCCGCGTCGGATGCACCGGCGGACGCGCGCCGCAAGTTCCTGGACGATTTGCTCGCCCTGCATCCCGACGACGCCGAGACGCGGCAACTGTTGGGCGAGGTGCGGCTCGACAGCGCCTGGGTGCTCAACGAAACGGTCGCCGGCAAGGAGCACCGTGCTGCATTGAAGGAGCGCATTCAGAAGGCCGTCGCGGCCGTCGCGCGGCCCGAGCGCATCGAGCCCGATGAGCACGAAACCAAACTCGGCGTCGCCTGGAAGATCGCCTTGGCCACGCCGCGCTTGCGCGTGCTGTCGACCGGTTCCGAAGGCGAGGCGACGCGCGTGGCGATTCAGTGCGCGGCTGCCATCGAGGTCTTCCGTGGTCTGACCGGCGCCGAAACCGAGCCCGCGTCGAACTTGACGATCTACCTGCTCGCCGACGCGCCGAGCCGCGACGCGTACATCAACAGTTGGCCGGGCTGGGACGACGCGCAGCGCAAGGTCTTGAAGACCTGGGCCGGCACCGGCGTGCCCGGCGACATCCATGAAGCGCGTTGGGACGCCGACGAAGCGCGCCGACTCGACGGAGCGGTGCGCCACGTCATCGGGCTGATGACGTTGATGAACTTCGGCTACGACCACCAAAAATGCGCCTGGGCTTGGGAGGGCCTCGGTCTGTACTTGACGCGCGAATTGGTCGGCACGCGCTACACGTGGTACTCGACGGCGCCGACGAGCGGCGACGCGGACTCCAAGGAGCTGCTCGGCAAATTGATGATGACCGACGTCAATTGGATGAACGAGTGCTTGCAGCGCGCCAAGCGCAACAAGGTGCCGACGCTGGCGAAGTTGAGCGAGCGCACCATCGATCAATTCGGTGTGAACGAGATCCTGACCAGCTATGCGTTCGCCGCCTACTTGATCGAAGGGCGACCGGAGAAGTTGGGCGAGCTGTTGCGCGGCATTGCGAGCGACGGCTCGGCGAAGGCGATCAGCACAGCGCTCGGCCGTGACTTGGCCGATCTCGATCGGCGTTGGACGCGTTGGTTGGCGGAGCGCAAGTGACATGAGCCTCGGCGCGCGCTTGGTTTGCAACGGAGTCGTCTGCGGAGTCCTGACCGCCGCCGTGTTCGCCGGCGAGCACGGTTCAGCGCAGTGGAAGGGCGCGAAGGTCACGACCGACGCTTTGCCCGCAGCCTTTCCGAGCTCTGCCGTGCCGGCGCTCGATTTGTGGTCGCCCTGGGCGCGCGAGCACGGTCTCAAACTGGAGTTGGAGGCGTCGGGCCGCGCGCTGAT
>CAYHRR010000808.1:0-1645 GCA_964358875.1 uncultured Planctomycetaceae bacterium
GTTTCGCCCAACGCGATCTCGGTCGCGAGTGTCGCCTTCGCCGCCGGTGGCGCGGCGCTTTTGCTGTACGTGCCGGGGAGTTGGGGCATGGCGGGCGCAGCGGCCTGCGTGCAACTGCGCTTGCTCTGCAATTTGCTCGACGGCATGGTCGCGATCGAAGGCAAGCGTCAGTCGGCGACCGGTGGGCTGTTCAACGAAGTGCCGGATCGCGTCGCCGATTCGTTGTTCATCGTCGCGCTCGGCTACGCCGTCGGCGAGCCGTGGCTCGGTTGGCTCGGCGCGCTTGCGGCGGCGATCACTGCTTACATCCGCGTGCTCGGCGCGACGTTCGATCTGCCGCAGGATTTTCGCGGCCCGATGGCGAAGCCGCACCGCATGGCGGTGTTGACCTTCGGCTGTCTCGTCGGCGCCGTCGAACTCCGCTCCAACGACACGCGCTACGCGTTGCTCGCCGCCGCGTGGATCATCGCGGTCGGAGCATTGCTCACCTGCGCGACACGCGCGTGCGCGATCGCGAACGCACTGCGCGCGAGGAGCGGACCGTGAGACCGTCGGGCGCGCTGCTCGTCGGCGTCGTCAAGCTCCTCGTCGGCGCGTATCCGCGCTGGATCGGCTGCGAGCCGAGCGACGCGCAGCGCATCTACTTCGCCAACCACACGAGCCACATCGACACGCTCGCGCTGTGGTCCGCGCTTCCGCTGCGCCTGCGCAACGTCACGCATCCGGTGGCGGCGCGCGATTATTGGGGCGCCGGCGTGCGGCGCTACATCGCGATCAAAGCGTTGCGTGCCGTGCTGATCGATCGAGCGCACGAAGACAAGCACGCGAATCCGCTCACGCCGTTGATCGAAGTCCTCGCGCGCGGCGAATCGCTGATCATCTTTCCCGAAGGCACGCGCGGCTTCGATCCGACTCCCGCGCCGTTCAAAAGCGGCCTGTTCCATCTCGCCGAGCGCTTTCCGAAGGTCGAGCTCGTGCCTGTCCATCTCGAGAATCTCCACCGCAGCTTTCCCAAGGGCGCGCTCGTGCCGATTCCGATGACGTGCACGGTGCGCCTCGGTGCGCCGCTGCGCGTTGCACAGGGCGAAGGCAAGCACGACTTCCTCGCGCGCGCGCGCGAAGCCGTGATCGCGCTTTCGGGAGTCACGCAATGACGGCGCAACAGAAAGCGCTGTGGCTCTTCGCGGGCATCGCCGCGCTGCTCGTCGTTGCGTCGCTGATCGGCGCGCTTCTGGCCAAGAGAGCGCGGACGGAGAAGGCGCGCGAGGTCGTCGCCAATCTCAACGCGCGCACCAACGCTTGGTGGGTCATGGTCGGCGTGCTCGCGGCCGCTTTCGCGCTCGGCGAGACCGCGACGATCGTCCTGTTCGCGTTCGCCTCGTTCTTCGCACTGCGCGAGTTCATCACGCTGACGCCGACGAGCAGCGCCGACTATCGCCCACTCGCGTTGAGCTTCTACGTGCTGATCCCGGGGCAGTACGTGCTGATCGCAAACGACCAATACGGCACGTTCGCGATTTTCATTCCGGTGTACGCGTTTCTGTTGCTGCCGTCGGTCGCGACCTTCGCTGGCGACACGCGCGACTTCCTCGCGCGCATGGCGAAGCTGCAATTCGTCGTCGGTGATCAGGTCATGATGGAAGAG
>CAYHRR010000809.1:0-1640 GCA_964358875.1 uncultured Planctomycetaceae bacterium
CTGGTCAAGTTCCAGCACCTGCCCACCGGCCTCTTGCCCGCGCGTTTGGCGATCGAGCCGACGGGGCGCTTCCTGTACGCCGCGATTTCCACCGACAACACGCTGCGCACCTACAGCATCGACGCGACGACGGGCATGTTGACCCTGGTCGCCACGACGCCGACGGGCCTGCGACCGGGGGCGCTGATCATCGATGCGACGGGCTCCTATCTGTTCACGAGCGAGCTCGACGCCGCTGAAGTCGGCGTGTTCGACATCGATTACGCGACGGGAGCGCTGCAGCGCAGCGATTCGATCCGCACGCGCGAGCAACCGATCTACCTCGCCCTGGTGCAGGCCGATGATCCGGCGGACCCGCAGGCGCGCTTTGCGTTCGTCGCCAATTCCGATTCCAACAACCTGTCGATGTACGCGTCGGAGGTCGCCACCGGCAACCTCACCGAGGTCTCGGCGGCGCTGCCTGTCGGCGGCCAACCGCAGACGATCGTCGGCCATCCCAACGGCACGTGGGTCTACGCGTCCCATGCGGCCAGTGACGAAGTCGCCGCTTTTGCGGTCGACGGCGCGGGCCAGCTCTCGTCGATCGCCGCGCCCTTGACCATCGGCGACTCGCCCATCGGCGTCGCGATGGATCCGTCAGGCCGTTTCTTGTTCGTCGCCTGCACAGGTACGGCCAATCGAATCGACGTCCTCGGCATCGATCCCGTCACGGGCGCGTTGTCGTCACTCTCGAACTTCCCGGCCGACGGCGTACCGAGCGGCATCGCGATCGATCCGAGCGGACGCTTCATCATCGTGGCCAACGGCGCGCAGGACACGCTGTCGGTGCTCGAGCCCGACGTCGACACCGGTGCGCTCACCGAACGTGCGCCGCCCTATGCGTTCAGCAGCACACCGACGGCGCTCGCTTTCCATCCGAGCGGGCGCTTCGCCTTCGCGACGTTCGACACCAGCGGTCGCATCGGGCTGTTTTCGATCGAAAACGCGCTCGGCGCACCGACGCTGTTGACCACCAAGCCGTCGGGCCTCACGCCGACCTCGATCGCCGTCGATCCGCTGGGGCGCTACGCCTACGTGACCAACCGCGATGCTTCGGCGAGCGGCGACATCACCAGCTACAAGCTCGACACGACGACGAGCGTGTTCACGCAGATCGTGGAATCGAATGCCGGCTCGAACCCGATCTCCGCGACGATCGAACCCTCGGGTCGCTTCCTGTACGTCGTCAATTCGGGTTCCGACAACGTGACGCGCTTCACCATCAACCGCTCCAACGGCAAGTTGACCGGCCCGACCTCGACGGCGACCGGAACAGGGCCGCACGCGATCACGATGGTCGGCGCGATCCGCTGAAGACCGCTCGAGATAGGCCGTTTCCCCAGCAGAAACGCCAGAGAGCGCGAGAGGTGTCCGGTATCGAGCCGGGCACCTCTCCTGTTTTCCAGGCGCCGCTCTAGACGGGCCGCTTCCAGTCGCGGATCGCCGTTTCGAGGTAGGCGCGCAGTTCGCCGATCGCGACGCTCTCCTGCGTCATCGAATCGCGGTGACGCACCGTGACGACATCGCTCTTGAGCGTCTCGCCGTCGACCGTGATGCAGAAGGGCGTGCCGATCTCGTCTTGGCGGCGATAGCGCTTGCCG
>CAYHRR010000810.1:0-1637 GCA_964358875.1 uncultured Planctomycetaceae bacterium
GCGCCGCTGACCGAAGCGCATGAGTGCGTCTCGGCGGAGAGCAACGACGTTCACGCGGTGCTGCACGAAATCACGGTCGGCGCGGCGCGGCGGATCGAGTTGGTCGTCAACCGCTCGACGTCGGCGCTGCCGCTGTGGAGCTTCGCCTTTCCCGCGCTCTACCCCGGCGGAAGCCACGTCGCGATGTCGGCCGATGGAGCACGCATCGTGATCGCCGCTTCGGACGATGCCGCGGGCGAGATCGATCTCGCGGTCTTCGCTGTGACCTCGAACGTGCCGACGGCGAGCGTTTCGATCCCCGTCGGCGGCGCGTTGCGCGGCTTCGATCTGTCGAGCGACGGCACGACCTTGCTCATGACCGCCGGCGGGCGCGCGTACTGGCTCGACGCAGCGAGCTTGGCGCCGCTGTACGACACGGCGATCGGCACGTTTCTCGACGCCGCCGCGCTTTCGGGCGACGGCTCGGTCGCGGCGCTCGGCGGCTACAACTGGATGCGCGTGTACGAACGCGTCGGGGCGACGTGGAACGCGACCTACACGCGCAACGTCGCGGGGTCGAACTACGTCGGGGCCGTCGATGTGTCCGCCGACGGCTCGACCGTCGCCTACGCCTTCACCTACTACGACCAGTTCTTGAGCGTGCGCGTCGAAGCGCTCGACGTGCCCTCGAAGCTGGTGACGATGACGGAGCTCACCACCGGCTCCGGCGCTGCGCAAAACCTCGTCGCAGACATCGCCATCTGTGCGGACGGATCGCGCTTCGCGCTCGGTGTGTGGGGCGATGCCGCCGCGACCGTCGCCGAGTTGCGCGTGTACGCGCGCGATGCCGCAACGCCGCGCGCCTTGATCGACATGCCGGGTTCGGTTTTCGAAGTCGCGATTTCAGCGGACGGAGCTCGCGTCGCCGCGGCCGCGAAGGCGGTGCATGCGAACACGCTCGGCAACGGCGGCAGCATCGTGCTGTGGGACGCGGGCGGCGCCGACCTCGCGCTGCGCGGGCGTCCGGTGATCGGCAGCCTGCCGATGCTCGATCTGTACGCGCCCGCCGGACGCCACGCGTTCGTGCTGATCGCGACGGGGCTGAGCCCGAGCGCGACGCCCTTCGGAGTGTCGAGTTGGCTGCATCTCGACCGCGATTCCATGTACGGCCGTGTGCTCGGCAGCGTGCCGGCGAGCGGCGTGCTGACGCGCGCTTTTCCGATTCCCGCCGACCCGCAGTTCGTCGGCGCGACGCTGTACATCCAAGGCCGCACGTCGTTCCCCGTCGAGCTCACGCGCACTTGGTTGACGCTGACGCTCGTGCCGTGATCGTCCTGCGCCGCGCGACGCATGACCCGCGCACCTATGACGTAGCTCGCGCGACGCCGACGTCCGTTGCGCGCTAACGTTCCGCGCTCGATGAGCGCCGAACGAACTGCACGCGGACCTTCGAAGCTCGTCACCGCGTTGTCGATCGCGCTGCTGTGCGTGCTGTGGGGCAGCACTTGGGTCGTGATCCGCGGCGGGCTCGACGACTTGCCGCCGTTCACCTCCGCAGCGGTGCGCTTCATCGTCTCGGGCCTCGCGATGTCCGCCGTCGCCGCGCTGTTCGCGCGCCGCGAGTCCGGCAACGCACCGCCGGCGCGCCTGTGGATCAC
>CAYHRR010000811.1:0-1631 GCA_964358875.1 uncultured Planctomycetaceae bacterium
CTGACTAACAATAACCCGTTCGAGGACTTCGCGAGCGGTGAACTCGCAATCGTGTTCGCCAAGTCGACGTCGAGCGACGTACCCCAGGATCCGAACGTGACGGTGGGCACGGCGAGCGGCGTTACCGGCACCGGACCCATCTCGCTCGGCGCGCTAGCCGACCAGGACTCGCTGGCGTCTCTTCACGACCGGCTGGTCGGCGGCGACTTCGAGGTCGTGTTGCGTGCCCAGACGAACAAGACGGACGAAGACGACTTCGAGTTCGATATCACCGTGGAGATCCAAGCCACGGCGCTGTGCGAGTGATCTCGAAAACGTCGCGAAGCCTTCGGGGGCAGTTGGCACCTACAAGGACCGGTGGCAACTACGATTGAAAGCCAGGGGTCGATAGGAACTTTCATCAGGGCATTCCGATTGCGTCTGCTTCCGTTGCGTTATCCGGCGCCGCCCTATGGCGGCAAGTAGCCGTTCGCCGTGTTGACCTTCTTGCGCGCCTCCACGGCGTTGGCGGCGTTCTGGGTCGAGACCACGTCGAACCCCCCCTCGAAGGACGCCTGGATCTTGGCCGACAGCAGGGGTGTGGTGCTGTCGTAGGTGAACGAGCGTACACCCGCCGGGTGCAGCCGCGTCGGCGTGAGCGCCGAGACGTCGATGGTCGGGTCGAACTCGTACATGAAGGCGCGCGGGTTCTTGATGACGTTGAGGAGCGTGTCGACCTCGCCCAGGCGGTCGGCCACGTTGACGAGGTACCAGACCGTGTCGGCGCCGCTGAGCGTGGGGATGATGTTCTGCAGCTCCGCCGCGGAGTCGAGCTCGATGAACGTGAAGTCCTCGGCGCCGAGCGCGTGGATCTCCTCGATGGTGCGCTGGTAGTCTGCCGACTCCTTGACGCAGAGCTGGACGACCATCTTGCCCTGGAGATAGCCGAGCACGTCGTCGAGGCGCTGGAACTTCTCGGTCGTCGAGGGGACGCGGGAGCAGGCGGTCACCTGGGCCGCCGTCATCTCCTCGATCTTCTTGCCGGAGCACAGGACGGACTCGTAGATCTGGATGGGGCTCGAGTGCGCGAGCACCGGGACGTTGTCGGCCGTCACGCGCACGTCGATCTTCACGCCGTCGATATCGAGGTTGTAGGCGTTGACGAGGGCGGCGTTGGACAGGTACGGCGCCTTGAGGGCGTCCCATGCGCCGCCGTGCGCGACCGCCATGACACGCTTGCAGGCTGCGTCGGTCCAGCAGTCGGTGAGCGACCGCCTCCAGCCTGGGACCGAGCCGGCGTCCGCCGAGCCGGCGTCCCCCGGCCCGGCGTCCGCGGACCCCGCGTCCGGCATGCCTGCGTCGAATACCACTGCGTCACCGCCCCCATCCAACTGGGGATTGCCGGCATCGACTGGTCCCGCATCAGGAGCCGCCCCGATGTCCTCCGGACCGGTGTCCCACGCTGCATCGTCCGGAATACCGGCATCGGCCCCGCCTCCATCCGGCTCCCCGACGTCGGACAGGGCGGCATCGGATCCACCCCCGGTGTCGCGGCCGGCATCCGCGGGCTGCGCGCCGGTGTCTTCGCCGTGGGGTTTCCCGCTGTCGACGGCGGCCGGGGTGCCGGTGTCGGCGCCCTCGCCCTCGCCCTC
>CAYHRR010000812.1:0-1628 GCA_964358875.1 uncultured Planctomycetaceae bacterium
GCCGGCATCGAACTCGGGCACATCGAGCGGCGCGCGCGGCGTTGGTCGCACGCGCTCGACCATTACCTCAGCGTCGCGGCGGAACTCGACACGCCGTCACGTTGGCGCGACGACGCGAGCATCTGGGCCGGCAAGGTGCACGTGTTGCGCGGCACGTTCGACGAAGGCCGACGCCTGCTCAAGCATGTCGCGGCGTCGTCGAGCGATCCGCTCGAGCGCGTGCGCGCCTACGACGAGTGGGCCTTGTCGTACCTGCCGAGCGACGATCCCGAAGCCAGCGCGGGCGTGCTGGCGACATGTCGGAGCGAGCTCGCGCGCTTCGCCGTCGAGGAAACGGAACTCGGCGCTCGGGTGCGCGACGCGCTCGCGCGCATGCGTTGCATTCGCGCACTCGTGCGCGCGATCGCGCGGCGCAACGGAGGCGACGTGAGCGCGCTCGACGACGACGAACACGTCGACGACGACTGACGCGCGCTCGCAAAAAATCGGAACGATCGCGCGACAAGACCCTTCCCAAGCCCGCGCGCGGTTCGGTATCACAAGTGCGTCGAGTGAGCGCGCGAGCGTTCACGAGACTTGTGGTTCACGACATCAAAAGGCGACTCGGACCCTGCGGACGAGTCGCCTTGTCGTTTGTCGAGCACGCGTTGCGTCGCGCAGCTCGCGCTGTCGCGCGCTGCATTCGCAGCGCGAGCCGAGCGTGTCGCGCGGCACAGAAAACGCACGGGCCCTACGTGTTTCGCACTGCGGGAGCAGCGCAAAACGGCCCCAGGCCACGCGCGCTCAGCAGCCGATGCCGTAGTAGGTGAAGCCCAACGGTTCGAGCGTCTTGCGGCGGTAGATGTTGCGCCCGTCGAACACGACCGGCTGCTTCAAGCGCTTCTTGACGTCGTCGAAGTCCGGGCGCCGGAACTCGTTCCATTCGGTGACGAGGATCAGCGCATCGGCGCCGTCGAGCGCTTCCATCGGCGTGTCCGAGTAATCGATGCGGTCGCCGAGGTGATGTGCCTTGGCTTCGGCGATCGCTTCGGGATCGCAGGCGCACACCGTCGCACCGGCGGCGAGCAACTCCTCGATGATCACCACCGCCGGCGCCTCGCGCATGTCGTCGGTGTTCGGCTTGAAGGCGAGGCCCCACACGGCGAAGCGACGGCCCTTCAAGTTCGCGCCGAAGTGTTGCTTGACCTGATCGGCGCGCACGTGCTTCTGCTTCTCGTTGACCGTCTCGCCGGCCTTGAGGATCTCGAACTCGTAGCCGTACTCGGCGGCGGTCTTGACGATCGCTTGGACGTCCTTGGGGAAGCACGAGCCGCCGTAGCCGCAGCCCGAGAACAGAAAGCGCGAGCCGATGCGGTCGTCCGAGCCGATGCCCTTGCGCACCGCGTCGACGTCGGCACCGACGCGCGAGCAGATGTTGGCGATCTCGTTCATGAACGAGATGCGCGTCGCGAGCATCGCGTTGGCCGCGTACTTGGTGAGCTCGGCAGATTCCGGATCCATGGTCAGGATCGGCTTGCCGGTGCGCACGAAGGGCGAGTACAGCTCCTCCATGACGTCCAAGGCACGCTTGGAGCGCGCGCCGACGACCACGCGGTCGGGCTTCATGAAGTCGTCGATGGCCGCGCCTT
>CAYHRR010000813.1:0-1623 GCA_964358875.1 uncultured Planctomycetaceae bacterium
ATCCGCCGCGAGAGCTACTCGCCGCGCGCGGCCCTCGGCCTGACGCTCGCCGGCATTCCCGCCGTTCTCATCGCCGCCTACGCGGTGAAGAGCTTGCCCTTGAATCAGGTCAAGTGGCTCGTCGCCGTCGTCGTCGTCTACACCGCCGTGATGTTGTTGCGTGCCGCGACGCGCTCCGCATCCGGTGCTCCCGAAATCCCCTCCGCCTCCCACTAGTTCGATCGCCAGGAGCCGTATGGCCAACCAACTGTTTGCGACCAAGCCGCTGAAGCTCCTGCTCGAGGAAGCGAAGGGCGAGAACCGTCTCAACCGCATCCTCGGTCCGGTGCAACTCTCGGCGCTCGGCGTCGGCGCGATCATCGGCGCCGGCATTTTCGTTTCGACCGGCGCGGCCGCGCACAACACCGCCGGTCCGGCCTTGATGCTGTCCTACGTCGTCGCCGGATTGACCTGCGTGTTCGCGGCACTGTGCTACGCCGAGTTCGCGTCGATGGTGCCGGTCGCGGGCTCCGCCTACACCTACGCCTATGCGACGCTCGGCGAGATGTTCGCGTGGATCATCGGCTGGGACTTGGTGCTCGAGTACGCGGTGGGGAGCGCGACCGTCGCCAACGGCTGGTCGAGCTACTTCAAGAAGCTCCTGCCGAAGATGGACATCCATCTGCCGGATGCGATCGCCAGCGCGCCGCTGAAGTACGACCACGAGCTCGGCACGCTCGTCGGCACCAACGGCTTCATCGATCTGCCGGCCGTGATCATCGTGTTGATCGTCACGGCGGTTTTGGTCAAGGGCATCCAGGAGAGCGCCAAGTTCAACGCCGCGATGGTCGCGCTCAAGCTCGCGGCCGTGCTGTTCGTGATCATGGTCGGCGCCTACTACTTCAACTCGGACAACTGGGAGCCGTTCGCGCCCTACGGCATGGGCGGAGTTTCGATCTTCGGCCACACGATTTGGGGCCAGACCGTCGGCGACAAGCCGGTCGGCATGCTCGCCGGCGCCGCGATCATCTTCTTCGCCTACATCGGCTTCGATTCGGTGTCGACGCACGCCGAGGAGGCCAAGAACCCGCGGCGCGACGTCCCGATCGGGATCATCGCCTCGCTGCTGATCTGCACGGTGCTGTACGTCGCGGTCGTCGCGGTGCTCACGGGCATGGTCAAGTACACCGAGATCGACACGGGCGCCGGTGTGTCCTCGGCCTTCAAGTCGGTCGGGTTGGAGTGGGCCGAGGTGATCATCAACATCGCCGGCGTCGCGGGCATCACATCCGTGTTGCTGGTGATGATGCTCAGCGGCCCGCGCGTGTTCCTCGCCATGGCGCGCGACGGGATGGTGCCGCAGAAATTCTTCGGCGACGTGCACCCGCGCTTCCGCACGCCTTGGAAGACCACGATCTTGATCGGCGCATTCGTCTCGATCGCCGCCGGCCTGTTGCCGATCGAAGCGCTGCTCGAGATGACCAACATCGGAACGCTGTTCGCGTTCGCGGTGGTGTGCACGGCGGTGCTGATCATGCGCAAGACCAACCCGAACGCCGAGCGCCCGTTCCGTTGCCCGATGGTCCCGCTCGTGCCGATCCTCGGGCTGGGCATGTGCATCCTGCTGATGCTGTCGCTGCCGAC
>CAYHRR010000814.1:0-1622 GCA_964358875.1 uncultured Planctomycetaceae bacterium
TCCGCGTCGTGCAGCAGTCCGGCCAGGCCCCATGCTTCCGCGTCCGCCTCACCCGCGCCGTAGCGCAACGCCGCGGCGCGCATCACGACCTCGACGGCGCGCGCATGTTTGCGCAGCGCGTCGCTCGGCGTCCACGCACACAAATGTTCCCAGGCTTCGTCCCGAGTCAGCATCACTGGCCTTTCTGCGGCGCGATCACGTCGAAAATCACGGCACGTCGATTGGACGCGCGACGGTAGCCGACGATCAGCTCGTCGCGTCCGTCGCCGTCGAAATCCGCGCAGTCGAAGGTCGCGATGGCGGCTTCGACCGGATCGCGCAAGCCGAAGCCGCGGTCGGCGGCGCGACCGCCCGTGCGCAGCGCGATGCGTCGCTCGGCGAAATTGCCCAGCGCCGCGAGCGCGCGCTCGAGGTCCCACACCTTGTTCGCGTCGTCGAACAGAATCCCGCGCAACTCGCGCTCGTTCCCACCCTCGACCGAACCCTCGCCGGGTTTGCCGCGCCACAGTTCGAGCAACTTGTCGTCCTCGCTCACCAACATCACGTCCTCGGCGCCGTCGCCGTCGACGTCGCCCGAGGCGCTGCGCCGGAAGCGCTTGGCGATGCCCTCGAAGCGCTCGAGGATCCGCTCGGGGTTCTTGATCAAGCCGATGATGCCCGGCAAGCGCAGCGTGAGTTCGTTCTGCCACGACGGTGCGGTCACGAAGGTCGCGTCGCCTTTGTTGCGATAGCCGAGCGCACGGATGCGCACGTCCCATTCGCCGAAGAGACCGCGCAACAAGGTCGCCAGCGTCGGGATCTGCACCTTGACGAGCAACAGATCGGGCCGTTCGTCGTCGTCGAGCGACAACACCACCAGCGTCGTAATGTCCTCTGCCGTCTTCAAGATCGCCGACGGCTCCTTGAACTGCGGGCCGTCCTTCGTGCCGCGAAACACCCACACCTTGCGGCGGTGTCCGATCACGTAATCGGGAATCCCGTCGAGGTCGAGATCGCTGCTCGAATACGAAGCGTCCTCGCCGCCCGACAGCGTTCCGCCGAGGTGCAGGCTCGCCGCTTCGGTGGTGTCGCGGAAGATCGCGAGGTCGACCTGCACGTCGCATTCGAGCGGGAACGAACCGTCCTCGCGCTGCAGATGGAACGCGCGGCGCTGCTCCTGCGTGACGATCAAATCCGGTCGACCGTCGCCGTTGACGTCGTGGGTGTCGAGCCCCGGCATCGCGAACGAACTCTCGAGCTCGTCGGAGAGCTGCTCGGCGTCGTGCGAACCCCAGCGCAGGATCTCGACCGCCACCGTGGCCGCCTTGCGGAACTTCGGCGTCGCTGCGCCGGCGTCCAGGCTTCCCAGCCACAGCTCGCAGCCTGCGAGAGTCGGCACGACGATGTCGGCCGTTCCGTCGCGATTGACGTCCTGCACGATCGAGGCGAACGACGGCGCCTCGACGCGTTGCACGAAGCGCGCACGTGGAATCCACGGCGCGGGCGTGGCGGAGATCGTGCCCTCGGAGTCGAGCGCGTAGGCCGACGTTCCGAGCGGAGTTTCCGCCACGAGCCACGTCGCGCCGTTCCAGGTGGCGATGTCGAGCAACACGTGGTTCGGCGCCGGCAAGGTCAATTCACCG
>CAYHRR010000815.1:0-1618 GCA_964358875.1 uncultured Planctomycetaceae bacterium
ACGGCGTCGCCGCAGCGCCGTCCGAAGCCTTGCGCGCAACCTTGCTCGAGCGCGGCGCGCTCGAGTCCGAGCGCGCAGTGCAACTCGATCGAATGTGGCAGCGTTGGAGCGCGACACCGCCGCCGGGTGCGTCGAAGGAGGGTTTCGCGGAAGGTCTTTACGCCGTCGAGGCCGACAGCGGCGCGTGGGAAGCGGTCGGCATCGAAGGCATCGCGGTAAAGCGCCTGTCGAGCGACGCCGTGCGCCGCAATGTGACGATGCTCGTGCGCATGGCGCCGGGAACGGCCTATCCGCGACACCGGCACGGCGGCGACGAGCAGTGCTTCGTCGTCTCCGGGGATTTGCGCGTTGGTGAACGCCGATTGCGCGCCGGCGATTTCCAGATGGCGCTCGCGGGCTCGATCCACGCGACGCAGGCGACGGACGGTGGTTGCGTGCTGTTCATCATCTCGTCGCAGGACGACGAAATGCTCGGCTGAAAGCGGCCGGACAGCATGGGCGGCTTGACGCCCGCTCCCAGCACGTCACGATCGCTGCGCCATGAACAACGACCGCGAGCATCTGCGCGTCCTTTCGATCCTGCACTTCATCCTCGCCGCGCTGCTCGCCTGCGGAGTGTGTCTCGGCGGACTGTGGGGCATCGTGATCACCGGCCTGTTCCGGCACGGATTGCTCGAGGCGGCGCAAAGCGGCGAGGACGTGCCGGTGCGCGGCATGTTCACGCTGGTCGTCGTGTTCTGGATCGTGATGCTCGTGATCGCGCTCGTCTACATCGCCGCACTGGTGTTTGCCGGCTTCAACTTGCGCGCGCGGCGCAACCGCACGTTCTGCATGGTCGTCGCGGCCTTGACGTGCGTGTCGTTTCCGCTCGGCACGGCGCTCGGCGTGTTCACGCTGATCGTGCTGTCGCGCGATTCGGTGCGCGAGCTGTACGGCGAAGGTCCGAACGCCGCGCGTCCGAGCTAGCGCTCTACGGCAGCACGGCGCGCAGCGCTTCGAGCAGCGGTGCCAAGGCAGTCTTGGCTTCGGGCGCGGCCTCGACACGCGTCGTCGACTCGTCGACGGCGTTGCGCAGCGAAGTGAAGTCGAAACCGTGCTCGATCAGAGCGTTCTTCGCGCTCGCGAGTTCACTGATGCGCGGCACGAAGCGTTCGGCAGCGGCTTGTGCGCTCGCCGCGTCGGTGACGCCGCCGAGCGCGGTGATCAATTCGCCGACGAGAGCCGTCGCGGCGGCATCGTTCGCGAGCGGTTGCGTCTCGAGAGCGGCCTTCAGCGCTTTCGGCGCGGCCGGCGGCGTGACGACCGGAATTTCGACGCGCGTCGCGGGTTGCTCGTGCGTCGCGGCGGGCGCTTTCGAAGTGGAGGCGGAAGGCGCAGCGGCTTGTTGCTCGGAGCAGGAAGCGAGTGCGATCAAGAACACACCGGTCGAGACGTTGGAAGCGAAGCTCATGGTGAATCTCCCGATTCGGTAGCGGTTTCGATGCGAGTAGGTCGCGCGGCGAGCACACGCTCGCGTTGCAGCGCGCACTCTAGGCGTGCGAAATCCGCAGCGTTCCTAACGTCTCGTCCACGATTGCGTTTCGGCGGCGCGCGCTCAGAGCGACTCACCGACGGCGAC
>CAYHRR010000816.1:0-1608 GCA_964358875.1 uncultured Planctomycetaceae bacterium
ATCGGCGCCGCGCCGTTGAGCGTGATGCCGAGTTCGGCCGCGATCTGGCCCGACAAGGCCAACTCGCCGGCGATCGTGAACTCATCGGCGCGGCCGAAATAGGCGCGCTCGGAGTTCGTGAGTTCGAACACCGGGCGACCCGAGAACTGGGCCGAGTTCGAGAGCACGGACCACACACCGTCGATCAGCGCGACCGACACGTCACCGAGACCGACGCTGCGGCCGTCGACGTTGGTCAAGCTGAGCTGACCGCTGCCGGTTTGCATCGGCTTGGAATGGAACGCGACGACGCGTTGGTTCTCGTCGATCAGTTCGCCCAGGCCGACGAGCGGGGCGGTGATCGAGTTGGCCTGCGCCACTCCATCGACCGTCACGGACCAGCCATCGGGCAGCTGCTGTTCGGCGACCGGGAAAATCAGCATTTCGCCCGACAGCGTGTAGCCGCGGGAGGAAAGCTCGGAGGTGTCACCGGCGAAGGCGACAGACGTGACGGTGCACAGCGCGAAGGCGCGTGCTGCTAGGGTCCAACTCATGGAATGCTGATCTCCTGAAGGATGTGGGCTCGCCAGCGGCGGCGTCGCGGTTCCCTCGGGTTCCCCTCCTGGGAAGCCCATGAACGGAGCGGCGCAGGCTGCGTCGATGACGCGACAACAAATCTAACCGCACCTGCAGCTTCGCGCCGAAGCGAACTTCAGCGAGTCGACACGTGACGCGGCGGCGCTTTGACGTTGCGCGTGGTGAAGAAGGTTCCACAGGGTTGTGCAAACGAGCGCGGCCGACCGCACGCTGCGATCGGCCGCGAAAAAAAGACGGTGCGGGCCGCTGCGCCCGCTACGCACTCACGGACAGAGCGTGAAGCCCAGGCCGCCCGACAGGTTGGTACCCGTGATCGCCGCGGCGTCGCGGAACCAGCTCTGTGCGTAGAACGATTGACCGGCGCTGAACGGGTATCCGATCGCACCGGGGTGCGAGCTCGCCCAGGCATTCCAATCGATCGAGAACGTGCCGTTGCACTGGTTGACCGTGCCGCCCGAGTTTTGCAGCGAAAGCCGCGAAACAGGCGCGGAAACGCAACGCACGCTGGTGCTGCCCAAGGCCCAGGCGACGGCCGTCTGGGTCGTTCCGTAGAAGAACAAGCCCGACTGTTGGCCTTCGACGTTGGTGCAGTTCATCGTGAAGCCCGAGGTCGCGGTCGCGCTCGGCGTACCGGTGCCCGAGATCGCGGGCGAGCAACCGTGGGTGGTCACCGAAGGCGTGCAGTAGGTGAAGATCGAGCAGGCCTGACCGGGGACGTCGGCCGGAATCTGAATCGTGGTCGGCGTGCCGGCCTTGAACAGCGTCAGGGTCACGAAGCCCGGCGTCGGAACGCCGTTCGAGTTGAAGCGGAAGCTGTAGGCCGTGCTCCAGCGCAAGGCATTGGCGTTGACGTTTTGCGCGTAGGTTTCGCCGGCCCAACGCACGTTCGAGTTGGCGGTCACCGTCGGCGTCCAGTCGACGTTCGAGTAGGGCTCGCCCGAGTGGTACTCGGGATCGGAGAAGCCGACGCTTGTGCACGACGCGCCCGGCGACAGCGGCACTTCGAAGGCTTGACCCGAACGGTCGCTGTTC
>CAYHRR010000817.1:0-1604 GCA_964358875.1 uncultured Planctomycetaceae bacterium
CTTGGGTCACGCCTCGACCTCCGCGAGCGCGCCGCCTGCCGTGAGCTTGCGCGTGCCGTCGAGTCCGCTCCAACGTCCGTCGCGCCAATCGATGCGCGTGCGAGGATCGAGCGCGACGCACAAGGACGGTTCGAAGCGCCGCGCGAACAGCGCAACGCGCGTGCGGTCATCGAGGCGCAGGCGTTTTTCGGCGTGCGGAAGCGCGACGATGCCGCGCACGGCGCCGAGGCCGACCTCGAGCACTTCGGGATCGCCCGCGCCCTGCGGCGGTCGATCGTGGAACACGATGACGCGCTCACCGACGACCATCGCGCCCGCCGACCAGGCGATGATCGGCTGCTGCTTCAGCAAGTCGAGCACGCCGAAGAGCCGCAATCGATTGAGCAGGATCGCGACGTGGCCGCCGGCGATGCACAGCGCCGAGCATCCGTCGAGCAGCGCTCCGAGCTCGCGTCGATGGCGCGCGATGTGCTCGCGCTCGAAGGGCTTCCAACGCTGCACGAATTCGACGTGCACTTCGCGAATGCGCTGCACGTGTTCGTCGTCGAGCCGGCGCAGTGCGTCGATCGCGCCGCGCACCTCGGGTTCGATCAACTCGGCGTAGCCCGGCAAACTCTCGCGCCGCAGCAACTCGCGCGCCGCTTCCATCTGGTGCGCGAGGCGCACGCGGTACAGCTCCTGGATCTTGCGCAGGCGATCGTGGCGCACGCGGATCACGCGGAAGAACTCGGGATCGAGCCGGTACACGTCCTCGGCGCGCTCGTAGAGCCCGAGATTGAACGTGCGTCCGGCGAGGTGCGCCGACAGCTCCTGATCCTCGCCCTCGCGCTCTTCCCAACCAGCGGTGACGGCGGCGATGCGTCCGCGGATGCCGAGCGACTCGACCGCGAGATTGAGCGTGGGTTGCAGGCGTTGCGGCCCGAGCAAAACGACGACGGGACGCAGCATGGTTCAGTCGGCGTAGAGGGCGAGTTCGGCTGCGAAACGATCGGCCATCTCGGTGGCGAAGGCCAGGTCCGGATGACGACAGGCGATCCAACCGTCGCCGACCAAGACCTTCTTGGAATCGCGCCGCGCTTCACCGACGCGCGCGATCTCGAGGTTGCAGACGTGCTCGCCGTAGTCGTTCCACAGCGCCTCCATGCCCTCGATGCGCGTGATGATCGAACCCGGCCCGCTGGCGCGCTTGAAGATCATCGCGGCGTTGTATTTCTTCGAAACGTCCTGCGACAGACGGCCGCGACACACCGCTTCGGCCCAGCCGACGAACAGGTCGATGTCGCAGGCGTAATTCATCATGTGCACGAGGCGTGCGCCCGGCGCGCGCGCGCCGATCTCGCCGAACACGGCTTCGCCGCGCGGCGTGAGGAACCACTCCATGTGCGCGAATCCGTCGCGGAAACCGAGGGCTTTCAGCACTGCGCGCCCCAATTCGCGGCCCTTGGCGATGTCGGGCGCGTCGAGATCGCGCAGGCAAATGCACTGCGGACTGATCCAGTCGTTGAGGCGCGCGACGAGCGGCTTGGGTCGATACCACGCGACGTTCTCGAACAGGATGCGCCCGTCGGCGCAGACCGTGTCGAAGGTGTACTCCTCGCCTTCGA
>CAYHRR010000818.1:0-1600 GCA_964358875.1 uncultured Planctomycetaceae bacterium
GCAGCCTGCTCGGCGCCTTCGACTTCCCCGGCGACGAGATCGACAAGCGCATCGCGATCCTCTCGGGCGGCGAGCGCTCACGCCTCGTGCTCGCACAGATGCTGTTCGACCCGCCGAATTTTCTCGTGCTCGACGAGCCGACCAACCACCTCGACCTCGCCACGAAGGAGATGCTGATCAAGACGCTCGCGAACTACGACGGCACGATGCTGTTCGTCAGTCACGACCGCACCTTCTTGAAAGGCCTCGCGACCAAGGTGCTCGATCTGTCGGGCGGCGGCGACGGAACGGCGCGCAAACCGCTCGTGTTCCATTCGAGCTACGACAAGTGGGTCGAGCGCACGGGTCACGAGGCGCCGGGCGTGCATCACTGAGCGACGCAGCGACGCGAGCGCATCGTCGACGCGATGCTGCGTGCGCTCAACCCTGCCGTTCGACGCGCGTGCCGTTCGACGCGCGTGCCGTTCGACGCGCGTGCCGTTGGGCGCTAACGTGCCCGCACTACCGTGAGCTTCGAACCGCGAAAGATTGTCGGACGCGAGAAGGCCCTGAGCCCGTTCGAGCGGCTCGAGCAGCTCAATCGCTTCGTGCGCGCGATTCGCCCGCGCGATGTCCATCAACACGTCACGACCAATCATGGACCCCAGCCCGTTCGAAAGACTGTTGGCCGACCTCAGCCGCGCTGACGTCCGCTATCTCGTCGTCGGCGGGGTTGCGTGCGCCCTGAACGGCTTCGCGCGCACGACCGAAGACGTCGACATCCTCGTAGATTCAGAGCCGCTCAACGTGCGACGCATGCTCGACGTGCTCGAGCTTTTCGGCGACGGCTACGCGCGTGAATTGCGTGTCGAGGACTTCGGCGACGAAGAGGGCGCCGTGCGGCTGATAGAAGATTTTCCGGTCGACATTTTCACGCGCATGGGCGGCCGACGGTACGCGGACATGCTGCGCTACCGGAAGGTGTTCGTCGGTGCAGCCGAGATTCCGTACGTCGATGCGGAAGGCCTCATCGTGCTCAAGTCCGGCAGTCTGCGTGAGCGCGATCGTATCGACGTCGAGTCGCTGAAGCGGCTGCGCGAAGCAGCCGACTGATTCGGTGTGCGGCGCCGGCCTCGCGCGCACGCCGCTCGTGTTCCACTCGAGCTACGACAAGTGGGTCGAGCGCACGGGTCACGAGGCACCGGGCGTGCATCATTGAGCAGCGCTTCGACTGCGCGTCGGACAGCCGACACGGCTTCGTGCACGTTGCTTGCGCAGCCACTCGAACCGGAACCGACGTGCGCGGCGCGTCACTCGTCGCGGCCGCGCGTGCCCGAACTACTTGCCGCCGTTGATCACGAGTTCCTTGAGCCACGCACGCTCGCGTTCGAGCAACGCCAAGGCGTCGGCATCGAGGCGATCGTCCTCGGCGATGGCTGTGCCCTCGCGCTGCGAATCCAAAACGTAGGAGACCAATTCGAGCGCCTGGCTCTGCTCGGCCGCATCGAGGGCCAGGTAGCGAGCTTCGAATTCGAGTTGCTCGTCTGAGGGGCGGGACGGATCCGACACTTCGATCCCGGCGCCCGCTTCATCGCGCATCTTGGCGATCGTCGCCGCGATG
>CAYHRR010000819.1:0-1599 GCA_964358875.1 uncultured Planctomycetaceae bacterium
CAGACCTGCATGGTGACGCCGACCACATCGTATCCCTGGCGTGTCAACAGAGCAGCGGCAACAGAGCTGTCGACGCCGCCGCTCATCGCGACGACGATGCGGCGAACCATTCTCAGCCTCCCTCTCCCTCCACTCCCTCGACTCCCCCCCGATCGAGTTGGACGCAGCGACGGGCGGCCTAGTGCGGGTCGACGTGACCAGGTTCGCGCCGTCGCAGTCGATCGACGTGGCCAACGGCCTCCTCGGTTGGGTCGAACTCGTGATCAACGAATCGATCGTGATCGAGCGCGTGCGCGTTCGACGCGCGTTGAACGATTGCGTTTGTTTGTCGCTCCCGACGAGCTCGGATCGACGTGGGCGCACGCGGCATCCCGTTCGACCTCGCGACGACAAGGCGCGGCTTGACCTCGAGCGCCAAGTCGTCGAGGCGCTGCTCGCGCAGGGAGTGGCGCTGTGAGCCGCGCTGCGACATCGCGGGCCGCGTTCATCGATGTGCGCGCGCTTGCGCTGCTCGAGACGTTGGTCGGCGAGCTGCGCGCCGTTCGCGAGCTGCTCGAAGCTCGCGGCGTGGCGAGCGCGCAAGTGCCGGCGACGGTCGAGTCCCCCACCGACGAACTGATGGACCTCGCGCAAGTCTGCGCGCAGCTGCGACTCGGCGAACGATCGCTTCGTCGGCTTCGCGCTGGTGAAGGCTTCCCCTCACCGACGAGCGGCGGTCATCGTCCGCGCTGGAAGCGCAGCGTGATCGAAGCGTGGCTCGCGCAGCGAGGTGCACCTTGACGTGCGATTCGCGTTTACACGTGAGAAGCATCGAGTTCAGCGCGACTTGCCTTCCTGTGTTCGCGCGATTGAGCCTCCATGTCGTGACGCCCGCGTTGGGCGCCACCAACCACAAGGACTACGAACATGGCCAAGAAGAAGATCGCCTCGACCGAACTCGAACCGATCACGACGACGGCAACGGAAGCGCCGCCCGCGATCGAAGCGCCGAAGCCCGCATCGAAGAAGAAGCGTCGCGAGCCGCCGCCGATCGCAACGCTCGAAACGGCGAGCGAGGGTTTTCTCGGCTCGATGGAATCCAACGGGAATTCGCGCGGCACGATCGCGAGCTACGGCGCGGAGTTGAAGTTGGCGCAGAGCGAGATCGGCGCGGAGACGCCCGTCGCCGAGATCACGCCCGAGATGATCACGACCTACTTCGAGTCGCCGCGCGTCACGCTCTTGCGCAGCGGCAAGCCGAAGTCGCAGCTCTCGATCGACAAGACCCGGCGCGTGTTGCGTTTGGCGATCGATTGGGCAACGCGCGAAGGTTGGATCGAGAAGTCGCCCGTGCCGAAAACGCGCGCGAACGACGAGCCCGCGCCGACGCCGAAAGCGAAGCGGACCAAGGGCGTGACGGTCATCGCGAACGACGCCGTCGTGTCGAACTCCGAGACCGCCGCGTAGGCGAGCACGCGCGCACCCACGGACCGATCTACGCGCTCACCGCGTGTAGGTCGGTCCTCGCGCACGTGGAGGCCAACCATGAGCAGTGATCGACTTGGACGCGCGCTCGGGCCGGGCAGGCTCGAATGCGAGCAGCGCGGCAACGGGCCGCGA
>CAYHRR010000820.1:0-1594 GCA_964358875.1 uncultured Planctomycetaceae bacterium
CGATGCGACTGTCGCCACCGTCGTCGCGCCGAAGCTCGCGCTCGCCGACGGCCGACTCGATCGCGCGGGCGAGCGCGCGAGCTACGTGCTCAAGGATCGCGGCAGTCGCAGCCAAGAAATCGCTCGGCATCCGAGCTACGCGACGGTGCATTTGCTGACGCGCCACCGCGATCGCTTTGCGGGCTTCGCGGTGGAGGACGCGCACGAACGCGTGCGGGTAACGGACGACGAAGGGTATGCGCTCGCGCAGGCCTTGATCGGCGACGTCCGCAAACCGACGAGCCGTGATGCGCAGGGAGAGCGCGATGCGCGCAAGCGCTTCGATGCGCTGCGCGGCAAGGGCCGGCGCACGCGCGAGGACGACGAGCAGTTGCTCGATGCGCTGCACTACGTCGCACGTCCGGACGAGCAGCGCGGCGCGAGCGGGATCGAGGCGTACCTCGACGCGAGCCTCGCCGGCAGCAACGGCTACCTCGAGCGGCGCGGCTTGCAGGACATCGTCGACGGTCGCGAGGATTTCGGCAGCGAGCCGGTCGACGGCGCGGCGGTGGTGCTGACGCTCGACCTCGACGTGCAGCGCGCGGCGCTGCGCTCGCTCGCGCATCCCGAAGGCAACGAGCGCGATCCGAGCGCCGACGACTATCGCTGGGGCGCGCAGCCGACCGGAGCCATCGTGCTCGCGACGGTCGACGGCGACGTGCTCGCCGCAGCGTCGTACCCGAACTTTGCGCGCGATCCGTCGCCGGGTGCGAAGTCGACCGACGCGCCGTTCGAACGCACACTGCGCGTGCCGAGTTTTCAGCCGCCGGGCTCGTGCTTCAAACCCTTCGTCGCCGCCTGGGCGCTCGATCACGCTGCCGCGTTCCAACCGACGAAATTCGAGCCTTGCGCGATGTTGCCCAACGGCTCCGGTCCGGGCTACGTCGACGTGCACTGCAGCCACATGCACGGCGCGGAGGATCTGCGCGGCGCCTTGAAGGTCTCGTGCAATGCCTACTTCGCGCGGCTGGGCGAACGCTTCGAACAGGACGACTGGCGCGGACTCGCGAACGAGTTCGGCTTCGGGCAGCCGACCGGCGTGCGCTTTCGCGGCGCGGGTCGCGGCTTGCGCGAGGACGTTGTGCCGGAGTTGTTCGAATTCTCCGGCGGATTGACCGACGCAGCGCGACGCCGTGCCGCCAACGGCTTGACGGTGGTCGAGGCGACGCTGGCGCTGATCGCGCGCGCGACGGCCGCCTTGGCGAGCGGCGTGTTGCCGCGCATGCGCATCGTCAGCCGCATCGGCGACGAGGACGTTGCGCGCGAAGGCCGGCGCTTGTCGATCACGAGTTCCGCGCTCGAGTTCGTGCGCGAGGCGATGCTGACCTGCGCGAACGAGGCCGGCGGTTCGGCGCAACACGCGCTCAACGAGCGCGAACTCGGCTATCGCATGGGCGCGAAGACCGGCAGCGCGGACTTGTCGACGCGCAAGGTCGAGATGGCCGACGGCAGCCGGCGCGTGCTCAAGAACACTTGGTTGATCGGCTTCTTTCCCTATGAACATCCGCGTTTCGTGCTCGTCGTCGAATGCGTGCACACCTACGCGACCTCGGGC
>CAYHRR010000821.1:0-1586 GCA_964358875.1 uncultured Planctomycetaceae bacterium
ACGCAGCGAGTCGCGCTCGCAGCCGAATTCGCCGCACGAGGATGCGCCGCCTTGCGCGCGTTGGGGATCGCGCGTTGGACGGACTCCGGTGAACGCTTCGTCGGTCACCTCGACGGCGCGCTGCTTCGCGCGGAGGGCCAGGCCGGCTTTGAACGCGGGTTGCGGAGATTCGCGTCGACCAATGCGGCGCGGCGCGACGTCCTGGAGCGCCTGGGCGCGTTCATCGAGGAAGGCGTCGAAACTCTCGGTCAACGTGACGCGTCGCGCGTGCTGCGTTTGCTCGAGAGGGAGTTCGAAACCGTGCGACGTGCTCGTGCCGCACTCTCGCGTCCACGGCGGACTAAGGCGCGGCGACTACGGCCCGCCACGGTGTGGAGTGCGGCGCAGCTCGAAGCCCGCCTTGCGGATGCCGACGAGTCGTCCGACTACTTCTTCCGAAACTGGAGTCGCAGCGCTGATGTACACACGCTCGAGCGCCTCGATCGCCAGATTGCGCACGCAACCGACGAACTCGTGCTCCGGCGGCTGCTCATCGCGTTCTATGCGCAACGAGTCATTCACTCCTTCGACCGCGTGTTGGAACTTGCTCGTCACTCGCGCAGTTCCGTGCGCGCGGCCGCGCTCGACGCGCTGACGCCCACCTGCGTTCCGCGCGCACGCGAGCTCGCTCTGCGTTGGCTCGAGATCGGGCCGGACGCGGATGTTCACCGTTCGATCGCGATTCTCGCACGTCAGCCGCATCGCGCGGACGCGCCCGCCTTGGTCCGGCGCCTCGTGCGCAGAGCTTCCATGCGCAACGTGATTGACCGACACGCCGCAGTGTCGAGCGCGCTCAAGTGGTGCGCTGCCGTCGATTCCGGCGCGGCTCGCGCAGCGCTGGTGTGGGTATGGGACCAGTCACCCTGCTCCAACTGCCGTGCGGATGCGTTGGATCAGTTGATGGGTCAAGCCCTGGCGCCGAAGCGCGTTGTCCGTGAGGCGCTCCACGACTCGCAAGGGCGCGCGCGCGAGCTCGCCGCGGCGCTACGGAAGCGCCCTTCGAGGACCTTGCGCGTGACGCGGCGTCGCCGCTCTGCCGACTGAGTCGGGGCGGTTGGAGTCGCGTCGTCGGTTCTGCCGCTACTCGACGCCATGGACTTCTCGCCCGCTGAGATCGTCGCCGGATTCGTTGTCAGCACCGTCGGCGGCGGGTTCTTCATCTACGGCAAGAAGCAACAGCGTTGGCCGCAGCTCGTCGCCGGGCTCGCGATGATGATCGGGCCGTGTCTGGGCGGCGGCGCGGCGGCGACCTGGGTGCTCGGCGTGCTGTCGGTGCTCGGCGTGTGGCTCGCGTCGCGCATCGGCTGGTAGGACCCATCCGTCGCGCGGCGCGGCGCGTAGTCTCTCGCCGAGATGAGCGAGCGCGTCTTCATCACCGGCGGCACGGGTTTCATCGGGCGAGCTTTGCTCGTGCGGCTCGTCGAACGCGGACACGAAGTGACGGCGCTCGTGCGCGCCGGATCGGAAACGAAATTGCCGCGCGGAGTTCGCGCCGTCATCGGCGACGCGCTCGAAGGCGGCGCGTGGACGCGCGAAGTGCCGCGCGG
>CAYHRR010000822.1:0-1585 GCA_964358875.1 uncultured Planctomycetaceae bacterium
TTCCCAACCGATGAACACGCCGAGCAGCGAGCTCGACAGCACGAGCATCAACATCGCGAACACGAACAGGTTCAGGTACGCGAAGAACTTCGCGTAGCCCGGATCACCCTTCATGTAGCCCGCCGCGTAGACGTGGATCAGGAAGCCGACGCCGGTGATCACCAAGCTCAGCGTGCTGGAGAGCGGATCGAGCACGAGCGCGAGATCGACCGCGAAGGCGTCGCCGATCGTGATCCAGTGGTGAACGGTGCTGGTGAGCGCGCGTTCGTGCACGGCCAGCGCGCGCAGATCGAACAGCCCTTGGAACGACAGGATCAACGCGGCGAGCATCGCCGTGCAGGCGATCCACGGCGCGGCGAGCGACACGCCGGCGGACGCGGGCTCGCTACGCCGCGTGTTGAGCGTCATGAAGTGCAGTGCTCCGCAGAGCGCCGCACCCGCGAGCGGCAGCAGCGGAATCAGCCAAAGCCAAGCGTGGGCGGTTTCCATGGCGTGGCGCTCAGCCCTTCATCTCGCTCGCGGCATCGACGTCGACGGTTTGCTTCAAGCGGTACAGCGCGATCACCAAAGCCAAGCCGACGGCAGCTTCGGCGGCGGCGACCGTGATCACGAAGATCGTGAACACCGGTCCCTGCAAGTCCGGCGCGCCGGGCGTGCTGTGGATGCGACTCGCGGCGAGGAAGGTGAGGTTCGCGGCGTTGAGCATCAACTCGATGCACATCAACACGACGATCACGTTGCGCCGCAGCAGGAAGCCGAGCACGCCGAGCGCGAACAGGCCCGCTGCGAGGTAGAGCAAATGAGCGCTGGGGACGGCCATGCTCAGTCCTCCTTGCCCGTGCCGGAGCGCGCGCTGTCGTCGTCCGAACGATTGCGCTTGGCGAGCACGACCACGGCGACCATCGTGCCGAGCAACAGCAGCGACACGGCTTGGAAGGGCAGGCTGTAGCGACCGAACAACGCCAGCGCGAGATCGTGCACGTTGTCGAGGCCCTGTTCGGGCGCGGGGTGCTCGGCCGGCAGCGAGGCGCGCTGCGCCGCGATCAAGCCCGCGAGGCCGAGGCCGACGGCGATCACCAAGCCGAGCTTGGCGCGCGCGCCTTCGAGCAGCGCGAAGGACAGTTCGAACTTCGAGCCCATGCCGCCGAGGTTGAGCAGCATGATCACGAACAAGAACAGCACCAAGATCGCGCCGGCGTAGACCAGGATCTGCGCGGCGGCGAGGAACTGGAAGCCCGCGAGCAAGTAGATGATCGCCAGCGCGAAGAACGTCCCGAGCAGCGCGATCACGCTGCCCATCGCGCTCCGGGCGAAGACCACGCCGAGCGCTCCGAGCAGCGCGACGACGGCGAGCACGTAGAACAGGCCCTCACTCATGAGCGGCGCCACCGTTGGTTGAGTGTGTAGACGTAGTCGATGCGCTTTTGCAGCGCGGACTTGGGACGCTTGAGCTTGGCGAGGTCGTAGATCAGCGCGCTGCGCGAGTAGTCGGCGAGCTCGAGCTCGTCCGACATGAAGATCGCGTCCTTGGGGCACGCTTCCTCGCAGAAGCCGCAGAGGATGCAGCGCAGCATGTCGATCTCGA
>CAYHRR010000823.1:0-1573 GCA_964358875.1 uncultured Planctomycetaceae bacterium
GTTGGCGATCCAGCCGAAGCTCGCGCCGAGCGACAAGCGCGGATAGGCGCTCGCCGCCGCGACGCCGATGCGCGCGCTCGTCGCCGCGCACTCACGCTCCGCGCGTCGCAAGTCGGGACGACGCCGCAACAAGTCCGTCGGCTGCGCGAGCGCCAACGCGGCTGCGGCGACGGGAATCGGCGCGCTTTGTCCGAGCTCGCCGGCCAAGGCGCGCGTCTCGAGGCCGAGCAAGATGCTCAAGCGATGCACGCGCGTTGCGATCTGGGCTTCGAGCGCCGGCAGTTCCGAGCGGCTAGAGGAAACCTGCGCGTCGGCGCGCAGCGCGTCGAGGTCGCTCGCCACACCGGCGTCGGCGCGCACGAGCACGATTTCGGCAACTTGACGCTGCATCTCCAAGCGCAGGCGCGTGACTTCGAGCAGGCGCTGAAAGCCGCGCAACTCGACGTAGTTGCGGCCGATTTCAGCGCACAGGCTCGTCGACACGCCGCGCTGAGCTTCCTGCAAGGCGGCGATGTCGGCGCGCGCAGCCTCGACGCTGCGTTGAAGGCCGCCGAACAGGTCGATCTCCCAGCGCGCATCGAAACCTGCGTCCCACAGATCGTTCTCACGATTGCCGAAGAACGGCGCGCCGCCGCGCGACTCGAGGCTCTGGCGGTTGCGTGCATAGGACGCGCTCGCATCGACGCTCGGCATTTCCGAGGAACGCGCGACGCCCAGCGCTGCACGCGCTTCGCGCACGCGCTCGGTTGCAACCGCGAGATCGAGATTGCCCGGACCCGCGCGGTCGATCAGCGCGTCGAGCTGAGCGTCGCCGAAGGCCGACCACCAGCGCTCGAGCACGAGTGGTTCGACGTGCTCCGCTGCAACGGGTGCGACAGGCGCGCTCCACGCCGCGAGCGCGGGCGCCGACGGCGCGACGTACTCGGGGCCGACCGCGGCGCAACTCGCGAAAGGTGCGGCGCACAGCACGATCAGGGCCTGCTTCATGGCACGCCTCACTGCCCCTCGCGCGTGCCGAGCGGCGCGGCTTCGATGAACGCGTCGACTTGTTGACCGACGTAGGCGCCGAGCTCCTTGGGATCGAATTGATAGAGCACCTGCAGCACGCGTGTGTCGACGCGCTCGGTGCTCTCACCGGTCAACGAGCGTTTCGGCACGACGTAGGGCTCGACGCGCACGAGCTTCAGGTCGGCCTTGAAGTCGCGATTGCCGCGCAAGAAGGCGACGGCGCGCGACGCGCTGCGAAAGCGCCACGCATCGTTCTCGTCGATGTCGACGCGCACGTGCAGCACGTCCGTCGCGCCGATCGTCATCAGCGGGCGCGCGAGCACACCGGTCGGCGCGTACTCGCCCGGGCGCACGTTGACCTGCAACACCGTCGCGTCGAAGGCAGCGCGCACCGTGGCGCGCGCGATCTGCGTTTCCATCGATTTCACGCGCGCTTCGGCTTGCGCGGCCTCCGCGCGAGCGACTGCGAGATCGGGCTTCCATGCGCCGCCTTTCTGCCAATCGAGCGCGGCCGTCGTCGCCGCGAAGCGTGCTGGCGCTATGTCGACGGCCGAACGACGCCGGT
>CAYHRR010000824.1:0-1572 GCA_964358875.1 uncultured Planctomycetaceae bacterium
GCTCTTCCTGGACGTGCGCGAACCGTGGAGCTATCTGCCCCAAGTCGTCAGTGCGCTGCGCGACGGTGGCTTTTTCGGGGCGTTGGTTCCCACCACCAACCAGATCTCCTGGCTGCTGGCCGAGATGGAGCGTCACCCCTTGATCTCGATCGAGGTGATGGAGATCCTGTTGCGGCAGTATAAACCCGTGGCGGCCCGGCTACGCCCGCACGATATCATGGTGGGACACACCGGCTACCTGGTCTTTGCGCGCAAAGTGGCGCTTCCGCTCCACCGGAAGTCACGGCGACATGGGTCGATCCGGCGAAACTCGCCGTCGACGGCGACGCTGCGGAATGGCGCGCGAGCCTCGAGCCCAGCTTCGCCATCGAGCGCGTGCAGCAGTTCGTCGAACTGGGCGAGCGCGCCGCGCGCGAGTTCTGGAACGGTTCCGACGACGCCTCAGTGCGCGGCTGGTTGGGCTGGAACGAGAGCGATTTCGTGCTCTACGGCGAGGTCTACGACGAAGTCTCGTCACCCGATCTGTCGCGTTGGTACCAAGGCGACAGCCTCGAGTTGTTCTTGGACCTCGTCGATTGGAACTCGACCTGGGGACCCGACGACTACCAATTGATGCTCGCGCCCGATTGGCCGAGCCGGCCGTGGGGCGTGTACCCGCGCGCGCAGCAGGCTGCCAACGCCGCGCTTTCCTCCGACGGCGGATTCGGCGGCGTCGAAGTCGTGTCGCAGCCCTTCATCGGCGGCTACCGCTTCGAAGCGCGCATTCCATGGCGCAACTTCAACCGCTATGTCGCGCTCGAGGGCGCGCGCATCGGCTTCAACTTCGCGATGTGCGACCGCGATCACCGCGGGTTCCTCGAAAGCTACGGCACGTGGACCAGCGAGAGTCAGATCGCGCAGTTCGCCGATCGCCGCGGCGTGCTCGTGCTCGGCGCGCGGCCGCGCGACATCGAGCACGTCGAGCCCGCGAGCGCGGCGGCCGGTAGTGCGCGCGACCGTTCGTATTTGCTCGTCGCGCTCGGGTTGGTGTACGGGATCGCACTGTGGACGAGGCGCGCATGGCGCACGGCGCGCGCGCGCCACATCGGGCTCGTCGCCGGTGTTGCCGTGTTGTGCCTCGCGGCCGTGATCGCCTTCGCCGCGAAGTTCGTGCGTCAATCGGCTGCCGACGATCGGCGCGCGGAGATCGAGAGCTACTGGACCGGCTTCGAACGGCTGCTGGCCTCGGGCGTGTTCAGCGCGCGCGAACCTGACGAGGCCTTGCGCGATGTCGACGCGCTGCTCGCCGGTCGTTCGATCCCTCCGATCGCCGGATCGCGCTTCGTACACCTCGCGCCGAAAGGCGCGAGCTTGGCGGCTGAGCAACACACACCGCGGCGCGGATTGAGCTTCGCGCCGATCCTCATGCCGGCGCGCGCGACGGGTGCGAGCGCGAGCCAAGTTCTCGCGCTAGCGCCCGGTCAATCGGCATCGTTCGCGCTTCCCGTTGCCGGTGTCGTGGCCCCCGGGGAGCTGGGCACACGCGGGTCGGGCGCGCGCGACCGGCGCCCGGGGGCGGGTAAAGTGGCGCTC
>CAYHRR010000825.1:0-1562 GCA_964358875.1 uncultured Planctomycetaceae bacterium
GCACGGCGCGCTCGACGAGACGCAGCTGACGCGCCTGCGCGAGGGCGTCGAGCTCGAGGATGGTCCGACGCGGCCCGCGCGCGTGAAGCGGCTCGGCGTCGAGGGCGCCGACACGCGCCTTTCGATCGCGATCACCGAAGGCCGCAACCGCCAAGTGCGCCGCATGCTCGAAGCCGTCGGCAGTCGCGTGCTCACGCTGCAACGCGTCTCGATCGGCGCAGTGCAGCTCGGTTCGCTCGCCTCGGGCGCGCACCGCGAACTCACGCACGCCGAAGCGCGCTCGATCGGCGGTTAGCGATCGAGCGCGCAGCGGCGGCAGTTCAGCGCCGTTGACCGCGGTTGGCGCCGCGCCCCGGTCGTTGGCTGAACGGGCGCGGCTCAGGACGCGCCGCTGCGGGTGCCGGGCGACGTTCCGTGCGCGGCGGCGCCGCGTTCGGTTCACGCATCTCGCCGAACGGCACCGCAGCGCCGGTCGGAGCTCGACGCGTCGGAGTTTCTTGAGCGCGCGGCGCGGCGGGACCGCGACGATCCGCAGCGGCGCTCGGTCGAGCGCGGCCGAGGCTGCGACCGGAACCGCGCGGCGGTCGACTGCGACCGGAGCTGCGCTCGTTCTCGCCTTGCGCCGGCCGGTTGTAGTCGAAGTCGGGCAGCACGATGCGCTGCAAACGCTTGTTGAGCGCGCGCTCGATCTGCGCCAAGTCCGCTTCCTCTTCGTGCGAAACGAACGTGAACGCCGCACCGCTCAAACCCGCGCGACCGGTGCGGCCGACGCGGTGAATGTAATCCTCCGGCACGTGCGGCACGTCGAAGTTGATCACGTGGCTGAGCTCTTCGACGTCGATGCCGCGCGAGGCGATGTCGGTCGCGACGAGCACGCGCGTTTTGCCGACCTTGAAGCCATCGAGGGCCCTCTCGCGCTGGCCCTGCGAACGATTGCCGTGAATGCACGCGCAGGAAACGCCGGCGCGTTCGAGGAACTCCGTGAGGCGGTTGGTGCGGTGCTTCGTCCGCGTGAACACGATCGCGCTGCGCACGTCGTCGCGTTCGAGCAGCGACAAGAGCAACGCGGACTTGCGGTGCTGCGCGACGGGATAAATCGCTTGCGCGATCAACGCCGGCGGCGTCGCACGGCGCTGCTGATCGATCATCACCGGGTTGTGCAACATCTCGCGCGTCAACGCCGCGATCGGCGGCGGCATCGTCGCGGAGAAAAACAGGGTCTGACGCTTGGCCGGCAATGCGCGCAGAATGCGCTTGATGTCGGGCAAGAAACCCATGTCGAGCATGCGGTCGGCTTCGTCGATGACGAGCACTTCGAGGCGATCGAAGCGCGTGTAGGGCCGCTTCATGTGGTCGAGCAAACGCCCCGGCGTCGCGACGATGATGTCGATGCCGGTGCGCAGCGCGTGCTCTTGCGGGCCCATGCCGACACCGCCGTAAACCGCCGCGCCCGCGAGCGAGGTGTGCGTCGCGAGCTCTTGCAGCGCTTCGGTGATCTGCGCGGCGAGTTCGCGCGTCGGCGTCAGCACCAGCGCGCGCGTGCCGCCGCGCGGCTTGGCCGA
>CAYHRR010000826.1:0-1559 GCA_964358875.1 uncultured Planctomycetaceae bacterium
TTGCCGCAATTCCGCGAGGACTACTCGCACTATGCCGGCGCGCTGAATTCGTTCTGGGCTGTCGACAGCGCCGCCTTCGACGAGCGTCCGGCGTTTCGAGCGATCGTCAAGAGCAAGTTGCAACGCGCCGGTGACGTCGACGCGTTGACCTTCGAAGAACTCGTTCACGGAAGCGCGCTCGTGCAGGCGTTGCAGCGCGCGCTGCACGGCGACAAGCCGCCGCGCGCCACGGAAGGCGAGCGCCGTGCGCGCGTCGACGATCAGAAGCGTGTGCCGATGAGCGACGAGGTGCTGCTGCGCGCGCTGCCGGCCTTTCGCCGTCACATGCAGAACTTGCGCGTCGCGTGCCGCACGAAGGACGTGCCGGTCGTGTTCCTGACGATGCCGTTCACGATCGACACGCCGACGCCCGAATTCCTCGGCTCCGGCCGCGTGATGAGCAACGACGGCCAGTCCTTCATGACCTTCGACGATTTCGCCAAGGGCATGCGCGCGTTCAATGCGGCGGTGCTCGAACTCGACGACGGCGCGCGCTCGCGCGCGTTCGATCTCGCAGCGCAGATCGTCGAGCCGCAGTGGTTCCTCGACGAGGTGCACCTCACCGACGAGGGTTTGCCGCGCGAAGGCCAGGCCGTGGCGAGCTTCGTGCTGGCGCAAGGACTCGCGAAACGGCGCTGAAACGCGCTACTTGACGTAGTCGGGCAGTTCGACGAACTCGATGCGCTCGTCGAAGGCCTGAAGGTCGAGCTTGCCGCCGGCGGCAACCGTGTCGCACGCGGGCAGCGCGACCTGCGCAATCCACGAGCGGTCCGCGCGCGGCGGACCGATCGCGATGCTCATCTCGAACCACTCGCGTGCCTTCGTCGGATTCGCGCGGTGCACGAGTTCGAGCACGCCCATGTTCTGGTACGCGTCGCCCCAGGCTTCCGTCACGTAGTCGCGCTGCGATTCGTCGAGCGCGTCGCTCGCGGACAGCGTCGAACCGAGTTCGATCGCGCGCAGCAGCAGGCGCTCCGCTTCGTCCGTCTCCTTCGGGAAGCAGTACACGAGCATCAACGCCGCGTCGTTGACGTAGCGCGCGTCGGTGTCCCACGCGAGTTTCGCCGAGTCGAGGTAGGCCGCGCGGCTCGAGCGGATCGCGTGATGCGCGACACGGCGGTGCAAGTCGGCCAGTCGGCCGTCCTTCTCACTGCGCGCGAGGATCGCGAGCGGCACGCCCCATTCGCGGTGCAGGAAGCCGCAGTTGTTCGCGATGCTCGCGTCGGTGGGCCGCAGCACGTGCAGCGTCGCGAACAAGCGCGCGGCCTTGCTCGCCGCTTCCCAATCGCCTTCGCCGCCGCCGTTGCGCCACGCGCGATCGGCGAGGTACGCGAGACCGGTGACGCCGGACTCGAGCCGGCCTTCGAGGCGCCACTCGATGCCGCCCGAGAGCACTTCACGCATCGAGAGGAACGCGTGTACCGCCGCGGAGTCGTCGTTCGCTGCGTACTTCGACCAGCCGATGCCCGCGCGGCACATGACCTCGTAGCCGCGGCAGTTCGCGTCGTACTCCGCGTTGA
>CAYHRR010000827.1:0-1559 GCA_964358875.1 uncultured Planctomycetaceae bacterium
AACTATTCGACCCGCGGCGCAGACTGCGCGCGTGACTGCGGCCGAATAGTTGACGGAAGAGCCTGGCTCCGTATGCGTATTTTTCGACGGCTCCTCGGTTGGTTGCGTGTTCAAGGCCACGGGCGTTTGCTCGCCGTGGGTTCGCGCGCGCCGGAATTCGAGGCCACGGATCAGCGCGGACGGCGCGTGCGGCTCGCCGATTTCGCCGGGCGCACGATCGTGTTGTGGTTCTATCCCAAGGCCGCGACGCCCGGATGAACGCTGCAGGGCTGCGGATTCCGTGATCGAATCCGCGACTTCGAAGCGCACGGCGTCGAGGTGCTCGGCATCTCCTTCGATTCCGTCGAAGCCAACCGCGCTTTCGCGGCGGACCAGGGCTTCACCTTTCGCCTGCTCTCGGATCCCGAACGCACCGTCGGCTTGGCCTACGGCGCAGCGCGTTCACGCTCGGACCGCTACGCCGCGCGCTACACGTACGTGATCGGCGCCGACGGTCGCATTCGCGAAGCGCTCGATACGACGCACCCGGCCGGACAAGCCGCAGCACTGCTGACGAGACTGTGAGGCTTCTGGCCGGCGAAACCTGACTAGAGTCGTGCCCATGTCCTCCACCAAGTCGGTCGCGCCGCGCTGGTTTCGTTCGGCGCTGCTGCCGGCCTTGCTCGGCGTGGTCGCGTCGCTCGTGGCCTTCGCCGTCGGATACCGCCGCCAGGAAGCGCGCATCGGCGAGGAATTCGCCGTCGCCGGCCGCGGCCTCGAAGACGCGCTGCATCGCCGCATCGACGAACAGGTGTGGATGCTGCGCTCGCTGCGCGCCCTGTGGATGAGCTCGGTGAACGTCGAACGCGCGGAGTTCCAGCGTTTTGCGCAGCAGCTCTTCGACGAGCGGCGCGGCGCGCTTCAGCTCGCCTGGGTCGAGCGCGTACCCGCATCCGAACGCGCCGCCGTCGAGCGCGCGCTGTCCACGGAATTCGGCCGCGCGATCGTGCTGTCGACCGTCGAGCGCCTTCCGGCCCCGAACGCCGACGAACATCTCGTCGTCACTTTCTGTCGGATGTCGGCAGCGCAGGAGCACGACATCGGCGTCGACCTCGCCTCGGACGCGACGATGCGTGAGCTCTGCGCCGCGGCGCTCACCGACGGTTGGGCGACGCGCGCTGCACCCGCAAGCGTGCGCGCGCCGCAGGCGGCGTTCGTCGCCGCGCTTCCGATTTTCGCGAAGGACGCGTCGAGCGCAACCGCGCAGGAACGCCGAACGAACGCGCGCGGCTTCGTCGTGGGCTTGTTCTCGTTGCCCGCAGTGCTCGGTGACGTGCTTTCCGATTCCCTGCGCTACGGCTTCCGTCTCGTCGCCGTCGACGAAATCGACGGCGCGGTGTTGACCACCTTCGACGCGAGCGCCGATCACGCCGACAGCCTCGCCGCGCAGCCGCTCGCCTACACGTTCTCTTTGCGCGACCTCGGACTTCGTTGGCACGTCGTGTGTTCGCCGAGCGAGTCGTGGCTCGACGCGCGACGCTCGTCGCTGCCCTGGGTGTTCCTGCTCGGAGGACTCGCTT
>CAYHRR010000828.1:0-1558 GCA_964358875.1 uncultured Planctomycetaceae bacterium
TGGCGCACCGGCGTCGAGGTCAACACGCTGACGAAGGAGGTCGCGATCGCGATGCCCGCCGACGGACCATCCTTGGGCGTCGCGCCGGCCGGAAAGTGCACGTGGAGGTCGTGGGTCTCCAACGCCGCCGCGTCGACGGCGAGCTTCGGCATTTGGATGCGCACCCACGACAAGGCGGTCTGCACGGACTCGCGCATCACCTCGCCGATCGAACCGGTCAAGGTCACTCGCCCGGCTCCGGGCATCACCAGGACTTCGATCGGCAGCAGCGCGCCGCCCGCGGAAGTCCAGGCGAGACCTGAGACGACACCGACGCGCGGTTCGCGCACGCGCACGAAGGGATCGAGGTTCGCGGGCCCGAGCAGGCTCGAGAGCTGGGCCTTGTCGACGCGCAGAGGCTTCTCGGCGTGCACGACTTGGACGGCGGCTTTGCGCGACAAGGCATCGACGTGGCGTTGCAGTTGGCGCACACCGGGTTCGGCGGTGTAGCTGCGCACGATGGCGAGCAGCGCGCCTTGTGTGATCTGCAATTGATGCGCGCCGAGACCGGCTGCTTCGCGCGCGCGCGGGATCAAGTGCTCGCGCGCGATGGCGAGTTTCTCGGACTCGGTGTAGCTGCCGAACGGAATCACCTCCAGCCGATCGAGCAGCGCGTCGGGAATCGGTTCGATGTCGTTGGCGGTGACGAGGAAGATGCACTCCGAGAGATCGAAGGGAACGCCCAGGTAGTGATCGACGAATTCGCGGTTCTGCTCGGGATCGACGATCTCGAGCAGTGCGCTCGACGCGCCGCTCCATCCGGCGAGATGGATCTTGTCGATCTCGTCGAGCAACACGACCGGGTTCTTCGTGCCCGCGCGTGACAGTCCTTGGAGGATGCGGCCGGCGACCGCGCCGGGTTGTGAGAAATGTCGACCGCGCAGGTCGCTCTCGTCGACCGAACTGCCGACGTGGATGTGCACGAAGGCGCGCCCGAGCGCGTCGGCGACGGCGCGCGCCATGCTGGTCTTGCCGGTGCCCGAGGGACCGAGGAAGCACAACACCGTGCCGCGCGCCAGTCCGGTCAGGCGGCGCACGGCCAGGAATTCGCCGACGCGCTCCTTCACGTCGTCGAGTCCGGTGTGCGTCAAGTCTAGCGCGGTGACGACTTGACCGTGATCCTCGCTGAGACTCGCCGGATCGCTCGAGTGCGCGTCCCACGGAAGTTCTAGCACCCATTCGATCCAGTTGCGGATGCGGCCCGCTTCGGCGGCTCCGGCGGCGGCGCGACGGAAGTGCGCGAGCTCGCGAGCACACGCGCGTTGCGCCGCCGCCGTCAACGGCGTGCTCGCGATGCGCACTTCGAGTTCGCGCGCTTCGCTTTCGATCGGGTCGCCTTCGCCGAGCTCGCCTTGGATCACGCGCAACTGCTCGCGCAGGAAACCCTGACGCACACGTTCGTGCGCCTTGCTCTGCAGCGCTTGCGTGAGCTCGGCGCGCGCGACTTCGACGGCCAGCAGCTCGAGCAGTCCGTCGAGGCGACGGGTCACGTCGTTCTGCGCGAGCAAGCGCGCGAGAT
>CAYHRR010000829.1:0-1557 GCA_964358875.1 uncultured Planctomycetaceae bacterium
GGGGCCTCGGTGTGCGTTCCCGACGCGCCGCAAACACTTGCGAGGGTACGCAAGTATTTGGAGTTCCGGTGTGTCCACTGTCTCTGGTGGCGGTCTCTGTTGGCAGATTCCGCACCCCAGATTGCGGGACCTTCCGGCTGCGCATTTCGGCCATCGTGAACACGTAGATCGGCGCATGGTGAACACTCAGATCGGCGCATGGCGATCGGAGCGAAGCGACGCTGGGGTTCATTTGGCTTGAGCGGAATCCTCCTTTCGACGTGAGGGGCCCTTTAACACGATGCGATGAGCGTTGTGCAAGATGCGGTCGCAGACCGCGTCTGCCGTCAGGGGGTCGCCGACGTGGTCGTGCCACTTGGCAGTGGGTAGCTGGCTGGTCATGATGGTCGAGCGGGAGCCGAAGCGGTCGTCGAGGATTTCGTACAGGTCGCGCCGTTCCTGGTCCTTGAGTGGCGCCAAACCCCAGTCGTCGATGACCAACACGTCGACGCGCGCGAGGCGCTTGAGCACCTGCCCGTAGCTTCCGTCGGCGCGCGCGAGTACGAGCTCGTCGGACAGGCGCGTCGCCTTGCGATACAGGGCACGGTAGCCCCTGCGGCAAGCCTGTTGTGCGAGCGCGCATGCGACGTAGGTCTTGCCCGTCCCCGTCGCGCCGGTCACGACGACATTGAGATGCTCCTGGACCCAACGGCAATTTGCCAACTGCTGCATCGCAGACTTGTCGAGCTCGCGACGCGCCGGGTACTCGATGTCCTCGATGCAGGCCGTGCTCAGCTTGAGCTTGGCGTCCTTGAGCGCGCGGTCGAGGCGCTTGTTTTCGCGGTGCATCCACTCCGCGTCGACCAGCAAACCGAGCCGTTCTTCGAACGACAGGCTCGCCAGCCGCGGGTTCTTTTCCTGCTCCAGCCAGGCCGCCGCGAATGCATCCAATCGCAGCTTCTTCAGTTTCTCCATGGTCGGTTCCGTCAGCACGTTTCCTCCTTCATCAGCTTCATCAGTGGTAGTAGTCGCCGCCCCGGATGTTCTCGTGCGGCGGCGTTGCCGGGGTCGCTCCGGCCTGCGTGGCCTGGGCCTCACCCGCATCCGCGACGGGCACTCGGTCGAGACCGTTCTTGAGGATCGATTCGATGTGGCGATACGAGCGCGCGCGCACCGCGAGCGCCCGGCCGCAAGCGGCCTCGAGCCGTTCCTTGCCGTAACTCTTGCCCAGGCGCAGGACCCCCAGACACGAGCGATACCCCTGCTCGGGATGGCGGCGTTCGGTCAGAATCGCCTGGACGAACTCGCACGTCTTGGGGCCGATCGACGCGGCCCAGTGGATGATGCGCGACGGCGTCCATTCGAGGTGTTTCTGGTGCGCCTTGGGCATGTGCGCGGGGTCCGTCGTGTGCTGGCCGCGGGTGCGTTGTCGTGGGTGCGACGCGACGCGTTGGTTCTTGTGGAAGAGCTCGACGGTCGTGCCGGTGATGCGCGCGTCGAGCTGCTCGTGCACCAGGGCATGCGGCGCCGAGTAATAGTGGTGGTCGACCTCGACGTGATAGTCGATGTTGAGTCGCA
>CAYHRR010000830.1:0-1553 GCA_964358875.1 uncultured Planctomycetaceae bacterium
GATCTATCCGGCGATCTTGTTCTTCGCGTTGTTCGGGCTGGTGATCGTGCTGCTGTACTTCGTCCTGCCGCGCATCATCAAGCTGTTCCCCGGCGGTCGCGATCAGTTGCCCGCGGAGACGCGCGCGGTGCTGGCGTGCTCGGATTTTCTCACCGGCAACTGGCTGATCTTGTTGATCGTCGGCGGACTCACCGTCGCCGGTTTCATCGCTGCGCGTCGCACTCCGCGCGGGCGCGAAGTGCTCGACGGTGCGCTGCTCAAGCTGCCGGGTCTCGGCGGCGTCATGCGGCGCATCGCCGTGTCGCGCTTCGCTTCGACGGCGAGCGTGTTGCAGGAAGCGGGTTGCGACGTGTTCACGGTGCTCAACGTGTCGGGCGCGACGTGCGGCAACGCGGCGGTGATCTCGGCCTTCACGCGCTCGGGTGAGGCGGTGCGGCGCGGACAGACCATCACGCAGGCCTTCGAGCGCGAGTCGCTGATCGATCCGCTGCTGATCCAAATGGTCTCCGTCGGCGAGAAAACCGGCGAACTCGACAAATGCCTGGCGCGCCTCGTCGCCTACTACGACGAGGAAATTCCGCGCACGGTGAAGCGCTTTTTGACCTTTCTCGAGCCGGCGATGTTGCTCGTCGCCGGTGTCGTCGTGGCGATCATCCTGCTCGCCGCACTGATGCCCATCTTCACGCTCTACGAAACTCTCGGATGAACCCCATGAAGCTCCACATTCGTGCCGCGCGTCGCGCACTTGGTTTCACTTTGATCGAAATGATCGTGGCGATCGCGATCATGGCGGTGCTCGTCGGCGCGGCCGTGCCGGTGACGTCGAAGATCCTGACCTATCAGGCGCGCAAGGCGACGCGCACCGAGTTGCAGACCTTGTCCGATGCGTCGGCCGAGTTCTTTCGCGACGTGCGCCGTTTGCCGACGTCGATCGGAGAACTGCTCGTCGCGCCCGGCGACAACGGTTGGTCGGGGCCGTACCTACCGGGCGTGGTCACGGACCATGTCAGTGGTCAGTCGGGCTACGAGGTCGATGCGTGGTCGCGCGGTTACGAGCTCGACGTCGCGGGCGACGTGCTGACCATCACCAGCGGCGGTGAAGACGCGAGCGTCGGCGACGCGACCGACATCGTCATCGATCTCAACGTCACGTGGATTCGGCGCGAGGAAACGCTGGCCGAAATGAAGGTCCTCAACCAAGCGATCATGCTCTACAACGGCCAGTACCAGCTCACGGCGCCGCTCTCGACGAATTGGTCGGTCGCGCTCGGTCAGTTGGTCACGCGCGGCATGTTGCCTTCGTCGGCGGGCTACGACGTCGACGGTTGGGGCGAGGCCTATGTCGCGGATCCCGCGGGCATGGCGCCGTTGGTCAAGGTCGCGTCGCCTGGCATCGCGGCGGCCGACGAGTCGGGCTCCAACGGTTCGAACAACGGTGGCGGCGACGACGACGACGACAACGGCAACAACAACAACGGCAACGGCAACGGCAACAACGGCAACGGGAACGGCAACAACGGGAACGGCAACAACGGAAATCACGGCAACGGCAA
>CAYHRR010000831.1:0-1552 GCA_964358875.1 uncultured Planctomycetaceae bacterium
CTCCTCGAAGAAGTCGAGGTGGCTGTCAAAGAAGAAGCTCAAACGCGGCGCGAAATCGTCGACGTCGAGACCGGCCGCCTTGCCGCGGCGCACGTACTCCATGCCGTTGGCGAGCGTGAAGGCGAGCTCTTGCGCGGCGGTCGAGCCGGCCTCGCGGATGTGATAGCCCGAGATCGAAATCGTGTTCCACTGCGGCACGCGCGTCGCGCAGTAGCCCATCACGTCGGTGATCATGCGCAGCGCGGGCTCCGCCGGAACGAGCCACGCGTGCTGCGCCTGGTACTCCTTCAGGATGTCGTTCTGCACTGTGCCGCGCAGCTTGTCCGCGCTGACGCCGTTGTTCTCGCCGCAGGCGATGTAGAAGGCGAGCACGATCGGCGCCGGACCGTTGATCGTCATCGACGTCGAGACTTGATCCATGGGGATGCCGCCCATGAGCGTCTCCATGTCTTCGAGCGACGAGATCGCGACGCCGACTTGCCCGACTTCGCCGAGCGAATGCGCGTGGTCGGAGTCGTAGCCCATCAAGGTCGGGAAATCGAAAGCGGTCGACAGGCCGGTCTGACCGCAGGCGAGCAAGTACTTGAAGCGCTCGTTGGTTTGGCGCGCGCTGCCGAAGCCCGCGAACTGGCGCATGGTCCACAAGCGACCGCGGTACATCGTCGGATGCACGCCGCGCGTGAACGGGAACTCGCCGGGGAAGCCGAGGTCGCGTTCGGGATCGAGCTCGGCGTCTTCGGCGGTGTACAGCGCTTTGAGCGGCGCGCCCGAGACCGTCGTGAACTCGACGCCGCGCTTCTTCGCTTCGTCGAAGGCGCGTTGCCACGCGAGTTGCGCGTCGCTGCGGCGGACTTGGGTTTTGGATTCGTCGATGGTCATGAACGGATTTCCGCGCCGGAGCTCTTCCTCACGCCTTGGAGCAGATCGGAGAGTAACCGGGCCGCGACCTCGTGGGGCGATGCGCCGCGCGCGAGTTCGCTCTCGACGCGCGCGAGGTGCGCGGCGGAGCTCCACAGCGCTTCGGCGAGACCTTCGGCGACGGCGTGGCGCACTTGCTGAACATGCTTCGCGCGACGCGCGCCTTCGAGGCCGCTCGCGACGACGTGCGCGCGGTGAGCATCGATCGCTTCGAGCACGGCCGCGCAGCCCGACTGCGTGGCGGCGCTGCAGCCGATCACGGGCACATCCCACGCGCGCTTCAAAAAACGCACGTGAACGGACTCGCTCAAGTCGTTGATCAAGCGATCGGCGCCGGGCAAGTCGGCCTTGTTGACGACGAGCACATCGGCGACTTCGAGCAGGCCCGCCTTCATCGCTTGGATCGAATCGCCGGCGCCCGGGCAGAGCACGACGACGATCGTGTCGGCCGCATCGAGCACGTCGTACTCGGCTTGTCCGACGCCGACCGTTTCGAGCAGCACGCGCTGGAATCCGAAGGCGTCGAGTGCGTCGCAAGCGCTCGCTGAAGCGCGCGCGAGACCGCCGTGACTGCCGCGCGAGGCCATCGAACGGATGAACACGCCGGGATCGAGCGTGCGGTCTTCCATGCGAA
>CAYHRR010000832.1:0-1550 GCA_964358875.1 uncultured Planctomycetaceae bacterium
GACGACGGATGCGAACGGCGAGTTCGCGCTCGACGGTCTCGCGCTCGAAGCGATGTCGTTGCACGTCGAGGCCGCGGGCTTCGCTCCGCTCGACGAAGGTCCGTTCGACGTCGGTCCCGGTACGACGTCGCGCACGCTCGAGCTTCGGCAGGGTGCTGTGCTGCGCGGCGTGTTGCGGGACTCGAGCGGCCGCGGGCTCGCGCGCGAACCGATCCACGTTTCGCTCAACAAGGCCGGCACCTATCGCGACTGGTCGCCGGAGACGGACGCCGACGGACGCTTCGAGTTGCGCGACCTCGTGCCTGGCGACTACTCCGTCGCACACGTGCTGCGCTACGAGCGCGGAGCTATGTACGACCTGTCGACACCGTTCACGGTCGGCGAGGCGCGCGAGTACGAAATCGAGCTGCGCCCACGCGGCGCCTGTCGTTTGGTCGGAACCGTGCGCGTCGGATCGGGCGAGCTGCCGCCTGTGCTGACCGTCAGCGCCATGCGCGTCGGCACGCCCAACGAGAACGAATGGCGCGGTGCCCTCGCATTCGACGGCCGGTTCGAGATCGACGGCCTGCGCGCCGGCCACTGGAAGCTGACCGTCAGCGATCGCGGCCCGCGGCGCAGCGGCAGCAGCGGCCAGATCACAAGCGCCGAAGTCGACGTTCCCGCGAGCGGCGAAGCGAACGTCGTCGTCGACTTCGGCAACTGACGCCGCGCGCTACTTCTTCGCCTGAAAAATGTGCACCGCCATGCCGTGCACGGCTTCGGCGGCTTCCATCAGCGCTTCGGGCAAGGTCGGGTGCGCGTGGATCGTGCGCGCGAGGTCCTCGGAGGTCGCGCCCATTTCGATCGCGAGCGCGGCTTCGGCGACGAGCTCGGTGACCTCGGGGCCGACCATGTGCACGCCGAGGATTTCGTCGGTCGCAGCATCGGTGAGGATCTTCACGAAGCCCTCGGTCTCCATCAGGCTCATCGCGCGGCCGCTCGCGGCGAAGGGGAACGAGCCTGATTTGAAGGCGATGCCGCGCGCCGTGAGTTCGCTCTCTTGCGCACCGACCGAGGCCATCTCGGGCGCAGTGAAGATCACGGCCGGCACGCAGCGCACGTCGTATTCCTCGTTCAATCCGGCGATCACCGCCGCAGCGACCAAGCCTTCCTTGCTGCCCTTGTGCGCGAGCATCGGTTGACCGGCGATGTCGCCGACCGCGTAGATGTTCGCGACGCTCGTGCGCATCTTCTTGTCGACCGCGAGGAAACCCTTGGCGTCGGTCTTCAAGCCGGCCTTGTCGAGCGCGAGCCCGTCGCTGAACGGTTTGCGGCCGACCGTCGAAGCGATTTGATCGCACACGACCGTCTGCTTGCCGCTCTTGGTTTCGATCGAGACGTGCAGCTCGGCGCCCTTGCGCTCGTACCCAAGCGCCTTGGTCTCGACGTGGAACTTGATCCCGTGCTTTTTCATCGAGCGCTCGATGACCTTGACGCAATCGCGATCTTGTCCCGGCAGCGCGCCCGGCGTCGCTTCGAGCACGGTCACTGCGCTGCCGAGCTTGCGGTAC
>CAYHRR010000833.1:0-1545 GCA_964358875.1 uncultured Planctomycetaceae bacterium
TAGCTCTCGAACAGCGCAGCGTGCAGGCGGCGCACGGCCTCGGTTTCGAGCGAGCGCGCGACGACGAAGCTCAGGTTGATCTCGTTGGCGCCCATCGAGAGCATTTCGATGTGCAGGTCTTCGAGCGCGCGCAACGCGCGGGCCGGCACGCCCGGTGTTTGGCGCAGCCTTTCGCCGACGAGCGCGATGATCGCTCGGTCGTCGGCGATCTCGACACGCGCGAAGGCCTCGAGCTCGCGCTTCAAGGCGGCGAGCGGCGCGTCCTGCTCCACGGTGAGCGACACCGAAACTTCGGCCGTTGCGACGAGGTCGACGCTGACTCCGAGGCGCCCGAACACTTCGAACAGGCGCGCGAGGAAGCCGCTCGCGTCGAGCATGCGCGTCGAGGTCACCGTCAACACGGCGACCGGTCCGCGGCTGGCGAGCGCTACGAACGGCCGCCCGCCGAGCGAGCGCTCGCGGATCGTCGTGAAGCGCCCGTGCGGCCGCTGCGTGTGCCGCACGGTCACCGGAATGCGCGCTTCGACAGCGGGCTGAATCGTCGCGGGATGCAGCACTTTCGCGCCGAAGGCGGCGAGTTCCGCCGCTTCGGCGAAGGACAACTCCGCGATCGGTTGCGCGTTCGGAACGCGGCGCGGATCGGCGCTGCACACGCCCTCGACATCGGTCCAGATCTGCACTTCGTCGGCGCCGAGCGCGGCTGCGAACAGGGCGGCCGAGTAGTCGCTGCCGCCGCGTCCGAGCGTCGTCGTCGCGCCGTCTTCGGTCGAGCCGATGTAGCCCTGCGTGACGACCGCGCAACCGGGCGCGAGGTCCGGCGCCAGACGTTCGCGCGCCAGCACGCGCAACGCTTCGACGCGCGGCTGCGCGCATCCGAAGTTGGCGTCGGTGCGCAGAGCTTCGCGTGCGTCGAACCAGACGGTCGGTACACCGCGCGCGGCGAGCTCGCTCGCGAACAGCGTCGTCGAAAGCAACTCGCCGCGCGCCGCGATCGCGTCGATCGAGCGCGGCGACAACTCGCGCAACAAGCCGACGCCTTGCACGATGCGCTCCAATTCGGCGAACGAGCGCTCGAGCGCCGCCGCAAGCTCCGCCGGCACTTCGCCGCCGCACAGCTCCGCCGCCGTCGCGCGATGGCGATCGGCGATGTCGCCCAACTCGCGCAGAGCTTCGCTCTCGCGGCCTGCACCCGCGGCCCGCGCCGCGCGAAACAAGGCGTCGGTGGTCTTGCCCATCGCCGACAGCACGACCAACGGCGCGCGCGGCAAAGCCTCGCGCACCAAGCTCGCGGCCTGACGCATGCACGCGGCGTCGGCGATCGACGAGCCGCCGAATTTCATGACGAGCGTCATGCCTGCAGCAGTCCGCGCGCGTGGCACAGCTCGGCATTCAGGATCGAGGCCCCGGCGGCGCCGCGCTCGAGGTTGTGTCCGAGCACGAACAACTTCACGCCGAGGACGCTGCACGCGCGGACACGTCCCACATGGACCGCCATGCCGCCGTCGAAGTCGACATCGAGCCGCGGTTGCGGCCGATCCTCGCGAT
>CAYHRR010000834.1:0-1537 GCA_964358875.1 uncultured Planctomycetaceae bacterium
TTCGGGCGCAGCACCAAGTTCATTCGCGCCCAGTGTCCGTACACGACCGTGCGCTTGTCGCCGACGCGCGAGTCGAACCAGTGCACGAACCACGGCTTGTAGGGCTCGTTCGGTGGTGGCCAGTCGTGCTTGGCGAGAGCGCCGTCCGGCGTCGTGTAGCGCGCGCGCGTCGCGAACTCGATCGCAGCGTGGGGGAGCAACGGATCGAGTCCGCGCAGCTCTTCCTCAGGATCCGCCCACGCCGGTTGCAACGCGGCGTGCACGAGCCACACGTCGTCCCACTTGCGCACGAAGGGCAAGGTGCGGATCCAACCGACGAGTTCATCGCAATCCGGCGCGGCGAGCACGTCTTGAATCGTGTCGCGCGCACCGAGCTTGCGCACGCCGCTCGCCACGCGCATCAAGTGCACGTCGTGGTTGCCGAGCACGCCCTGCGCGCCGAGCGAGCGCAGCAGCCGCAGGGTCCCGAGCGACTCGGGGCCGCGATTGACGAGATCACCGACCGGGTGCAGTTCATCGGCCGCCGGATCGAAGGCGAGCGCCGCGAGCAACAGCTCCAACTCGACGCGGCAACCCTGGATGTCCCCGATGAAGATGCGGCGTTTCACGCTGGGCAGAGGCTAACGCGCCGCGCTCGCGGTGGAAGTCCGCGCTCGCGCCGTCCACAATGCCGCACCGCATGAATACCGCCGAATCGACCGCACTTGCGAAACCGCGCCGCGTCAACGGCATCGTGCTGATGCTCGTGCTCGTCGCCGTCGGCATGGGCGCGACGAGCGTGCTCTTCAAACTGGTCGCGGGAAAGGTCAACGACGACCGCGCGCGGACCATGGCCGGCATGCCCGACAGTCCCGAGGGTCGGCTCGAGCGTTGGCTCGAATTCGGGCGCACGTATTTCGATGCGCGTCTCGTGCAGTTGCGCCTTTCCGCTCAGAGGCCGTGGTTGATCGCGCAGACCGTCGCGGCGGAAAAGGACAGCGCCGAGCAGGAGATTTGGGGCGTCGACATCGCGCACCTGACGACGGCGGCGACGACGCGTGAAGGCATGAAGATCGTGTTGACCTTGCCGCCCGCGACGTTGCTCGCGCGCGGACCGCTCGCCGGCGACAAGGCGCTCAACGTTCCGCACTACGCGTCCGGCGGCCTCGTTCCGGCGCCGGAAGTGCGCGTGCGCGAGATCGTCGACTGGGCGCTCAAGCCGCTGATCGACGCGCTGCACAAAGACATTCCCGGTGCGACGCTCGAAGTGCGCATCGGCGCCGCCGCGGAGGAGCGCGGTGGGTGAGCCGCGCGGGACGCCGCCGGGAAAGAGCGGCGCGCGGGCCTTTGTCGCCTTGGGCGCGATCGTCTTCGGGCTCGTGTACCTGTCGAATCTCGCGGGCGGGACGCTCGAACTGATCCCCGACATGGTGCCGTTGTGGGGCAACCTCGACGAATTGGGCGCCGCGCTGCTGCTGCTCGCGGGACTGCGCTACCTCTTCGGCGGCAACCCGCGTTGAAGCGCCGTCTGGATATGCGGGATGTGTTGTCCCGCATA
>CAYHRR010000835.1:0-1537 GCA_964358875.1 uncultured Planctomycetaceae bacterium
GCTTGCGATCGACACGCACGATTTCTGGCACGTTTGGGCCTGCATGGTCGACGTCGCGTTGTTGGTCGTCGGCCTGGCCAGTCGCCGCAACGCGCAGATCGTGCAGGACCGAGTGATCCGGCTCGAGATGCAGGTGCGGCTCGAGCGCGTGCTCGGTGCGACGCGTCGCGCCGATGTCACGCGCCTTGAGTTGGCGCAGTTGGTCGCCTTGCGCTTCGCGAGCGATGCCGAATTGCCGCAGCTCGTCGGCGAGGTGCTCGCCGGAAAACTGACGAAGGCCGGCGAAATCAAGCGGCGTGTGAAGGACTGGCAAGCCGACTGGTTGCGCGTATGAGCGGATCGAAACAAGCCGGCAATGCGAAGAAGAAGCGCGTCACGTGGTCGCAGAGCTGGCGCGAAATGCGCGAGCTGCTCGCGGCGCACCGAGGCCGCCTAGCGCTCGGACTCGTGTTGATGGTGATCAGTCGCCTCGCCGCGCTGGTGCTGCCGGCCTCGCCGCGTTGGTTGATCGACGACGTGATCGGCAAACACCAGTCCGATCTGCTCGTGCCGTTGGCGCTCGCCGTCGCCGGCGCGACGCTCGTGCAAGCGCTCACCGGCTATGCCTTGAGCCAAGTGCTCGGCGTCGCCGCGCAGCGCGCGATCAACGACATGCGCAAGACCGTGCAGGCGCACGTCGGTCGCTTGCCCGTGCGCTACTTCGACTCGACGCAGACCGGCGTGTTGATCTCGCGCATCATGAACGACGCCGAGGGCCTGCGAAATCTCGTCGGCACCGGCATCGTGCAGCTGATCGGCGGCGGCTTCTCGGCCGTGCTCGGCATGGGCGTGTTGTTCTATCTCGACTGGCGCATGACGCTGGTGATCTTGCTCGTGCTGGCCTTGTTCGGCGGCGTGATGGCGTGGGCTTTCAAGGTGCTGCGCCCGCTGTTCCGCGAGCGCGGCAAGATCCAAGGCGAGATCACCGGACGCCTCAATCAAACGCTCGGCGGCGTGCGCGTGGTCAAGGCCTACGTCGCCGAAGAGCAAGAAGAACGCGTGTTCCGCGCGGGCGTGGATCGGCTCTTCGAGAACATCAAGCGCTCGATGATCGGCGTGTCGATGACCACGTCGGTCTCGATGGCGATCGTCGGCTTGATCGGCGCGTTGCTGACCTACGTCGGCGGCGGCGCGATGCTCGACGGCACGATGACGCTCGGCGCGTTCATGACCTACCTCAGCTTCATCGCGGTCGTCGTCGGACCCGTCGTGCAGATCGCCTCGATCAGCACGCAGATCAGCGAGGCCTTCGCGGGCCTCGATCGCATCCGTGAGATCCGCGAAGTCGCCGCGGAAGACGCGGGCGATGCCGAGCGCGAGTCCTGCGCCGAAATCGCGGGCGCGATCGAGTTCGAGGGCGTCTCGTTCGAATACGACGCGGGCAAACCGGTGTTGAAGGACGTGTCGTTCCGCGCACCGGCCGGCTCGACGACGGCGCTCGTCGGTTCGAGCGGCTCCGGCAAGAGCACGCTCGTCAGCCTCGTCATGGCGTTCAATC
>CAYHRR010000836.1:0-1535 GCA_964358875.1 uncultured Planctomycetaceae bacterium
AAGTCGGCTCCGCTCGAGGCTCCGCCGACGAATGCGGGCGCGACCGAGCGCGGCACGGCGCCCGGTGGCGCGACCACGCCGACGAGCGGCGACAACGGTTCGGGGTTGATCGGACTGGGCGAGCTTGGTCTCGACGCGCTGCCGACGTGGGAGCGTTGGTGGCGCGACCACGCGCACGAGTTCATCGACCCGCGCGCGCGCGCACGCATCGGCGCGGTGCTCGAAGGCAGCGACGAGGACTACCTCGGGCTCAGCGAGCGCGACGCAACGTCGGAACGCCGGCCGACGAACGCGCGGCTGCGCGCGGAGATCGTGCCGTTGCTCGACCTGGCGCTCGAAGGCGATGCGAACGTCGACGTGCGGCGCGCGGCGGCGCTCGCGCTGGGCAAGGTCGGCTTCGACGCGAGCGACGAGCGTGCGCACGCGCATCTCGCCGCGGCGCTCGCCAACGGCAATCCCGAACTCGTCGAAGCCGCGGCGCTCGCGCTCGGTCTCGGCGACAACGCGTCGATCGACCTGCTGCTGGAGATCGTGCGCCGCGATGTCGGCGCCTTGCGCGCGCGCCGCATCGACATCCACGGCGAGTTGCCCGAGCGCGTGCGTGCCTTCGCTGCCTACGGACTGGGGCTTTGCGCTCGACGCGCGAGCGCGCTTGACCGCGAGCACATCGCGCGCGAGTTGCTCGCCTGGTTCGAACACGGCGGCGCCGTGAGCTCGGTCGACGACGCACCGACCGCAGTGGTGCTCGCGCTCGCGCTCGCGCCCTTGCCGCTCGAAACGCACGCACCGGCCGGAGCGACGCGCGCGCCCACGCTCGACTCGCGCGAAATGCAGTTGCGCCAACTGCTCGAACGCCTCGTCGATCGCCGCGTTGCCGCCGCAGTCCGCGCTCAAATTCCGTCAGCCGTGGCCGCACTCGCAGCTGATCTGCCGGCGGGCCATTGGTTGCGCGCGCTCGCGGTGCAGTTGTGTGCCGAACGGCTCGATCCGCGCGTCAAGGAAGAGCCGCTCGTGCAGTACGGCTGCGCGCAGGCGCTCGGCGTGCTCGCGGATTCCGATGGCGAGCGGCATGACGTCGCAGCGCGGATCGCCTTGCACAAGGCCTTCGAGCGTTGGAAGGGTCGCGAACAGGCCTTCGTCGCGTTGTTCGCCTCGGCTCGCGCTGCGAGTCGACGCGGTAGCGGCGAAAGCCCGCTCTCAGCGCTCGAAGAAACGCGCGCGCGCTTGATCGAAGAAGTGCGCCGCGATGTCGGCATGGACCGAGCCTGGGCGGCGCTCGCGTTGGCGCAGCTCGAACGCGCCTGCGCCGAGGCGGGCGAGCCCGAGTCGCTCGAAGCGGCGAGCGCGCTTCGCAGTGCGTTCGTCGAAGCCGGCGCGCCGGACGCGATCAGCGCCTGCGCCGTGGCGCTGGGCATCGCGCGCGACCGCGAGGCTTCGACAGCATTGCGCGCACGCCTCGAAAGCGGTGCCGCTCCGCGCGCGCGCGGCTACGTCGCACTCGCGCTCCGCATGGTCGGCGACGGCGGCTCGGTCGC
>CAYHRR010000837.1:0-1533 GCA_964358875.1 uncultured Planctomycetaceae bacterium
CTCGCCATCGGTCGTGGGCAGCGTTCGCGTCGCAGCGCGACGTCGACCGCGCGAGCGGACGACGGTCGTCGGCGCAGGCGCTTGCGGTCTGCGACGCGAGCCGAGCAACCGTTCCGGTGTCTCGAACAAGCGTGGCAGCGCGGGGACTTTTCGCCAGAATCCGGCCGCGAGAAGTGGGTCCAGGCGCGGAGCTAGGCACAAGCGATGAGCGATTTCACAGCACGGTCCGACGACGACCTGGAGGCGGCCTTGTCGGCGGGTTTCGCCGCGACGACGCCGCCGGTGCTCGCGGCCCTCGAGCGCGCGAGCGGCATTCGCGTTCCGCGCGTGGCGTTGCGCGATGCGGCCGAGGACGCGCACCTCGTGGTGGCGGGCGACGGAACGCCGGCGATGGGCGGGCGCGCGAATTACCAGTTGCGCGGCGAGATCGCGCGTGGAGGCATGGGCGTGCTCTTCAAAGGCCACGACCTCGACCTCGGTCGCGATGTCGCCGTGAAGGTGCTGCGCCCTGACCTCGCCGCACGTCCGGAAATCGTGCAGCGCTTCATCGAAGAGGCGCAGATCGGCGGTCAGTTGCAGCACCCGGGCATCGTGCCCGTGTATGAGCTCGGGTTGCTCGCCGATCGACGTCCGTACTTCGCGATGAAGCTCGTCCAAGGCCGCACGCTGAGCGTGTTGCTCGCCGAACGCGACAGCGCGGCGCGCCGCCAACTCATCGACGTGTTCGCAGCGGTGTGCCAAACGGTCGCGTACGCGCACTCGCGCGGTGTCGTTCACCGCGACCTCAAGCCTTCGAACGTGCTGATCGGCGCCTTCGGCGAAGTGCAGGTGATCGACTGGGGCTTGGCGAAGGTGCTGCAGTCGGGCGGCGTCCACGACGAGTTGCGCGCGCGGGTCGAGCGCGACGCCACGACGATCGAAACCGTGCGTAGCGGTGCGGGCTCGACGGGCTCGCATTCGATCGCCGGTTCCGTGATGGGCACGCCTGCGTACATGCCGCCGGAGCAGGCCCTCGGACACAACGAGCGCGTCGACCAGCGCAGCGACGTGTTCGCGCTCGGCGCGATCTTGTGCGAGATCCTCACCGGCGCACCGCCCTACACCGGTGCCGGAGAACGCACCGTGTTCCAGGCGGCGCGGGCCGATCTCGACGACGCGCGCACGCGCCTCGCCGCGTGCGCTGCCGACGGCGAACTGGTCGCGCTGTGCCGCGAGTGTCTCGAGTCGGAACCGGCACAACGGCCGCGCTCGGCACAAGTTCTTGCCGAACGCGTGCAGCACTACCTCGCGTCCCTTGCACATCGAGCGCAGCGCGCGGAGGTGCGCGAAGCGGAAGGGCGTGTGCGCGCGCGCTCGACGATGACGTTGTCGATCGCCGCGGCGAGTTTCGTGCTCGTCGCGAGCGTCACGTGGTTGGTGTGGCGCGACGACCGGACGCGTCGTCAGGGCGACGCGGACCGCGCGGTGGCGACGGCACTCGCGGAAGCGACGCTTGCGCGCGGCCGAGCCGATTGGTCGACGGCGACGTCGGCG
>CAYHRR010000838.1:0-1529 GCA_964358875.1 uncultured Planctomycetaceae bacterium
AGCGGCGGCTCGAAGAGGCGCTGAAGGAGAACGCCGCGCTGCGCGAGGAGAACGCCGCGCTGCGCGAGGAGAACGCCGCGCTGCGCGAGGAGAACGCGAAGCTGCGTCGGGAGATCGAGGCGTGGAAGCGCGGGTTTCGCGAGCGCGGCAAGCGTCGCACCTCGGCTGCGGAAGGGACGCGACGCGGCAGCGGCAAGCGGCCGGGACGGCGCGCAGGTCACGCGCCAGCGACTCGCCCGGTCCCCGAGCGCATCGACGAGACGATCGAGCACGCCGTTCCGGAGCGCTGCGCGTGCGGCGGCGCGGTCGATCCGATCGACGAGTCGGACAGCACCGTCGTGCAGGACATCCCGCCGGTGCGCGTGCGCAACGTGCGACACGTCGCGCACGTGGGCCGCTGCCGTCGGTGTCACAAGCGCGTGGTGGCGCCGCTGCCCGGCGCGGTCGCGAACGGCCACTCGGTGGCCGCCGTGCAGGTGGGACCGCAGGCCAGCGCGATGGCACACGGGCTGCGCTTCGAGCATCACGTGCCGCTCGCAGGAATCGCAACGTTCTTCGACACCTGGTTCGGCCTGCACGTCACGCCGGGCGGGATTTCGCAGATGTTTGATCGCACACGTCGCTGGTCGCGTCCGAACCTGGACGCGATCGCGCTGCACGTACGCACCGCCGCCGTCGTCGGCATGGACGAGACCGGATGGCGTCAAGACGGCGTGCGGGGCTATGCGTGGCTGGCGCGTACCGAGCAGGCGTCGCTCTACCGGGTCGAGCTGTCGCGCGGCGATTGGGTCGCGATGCGGATGCTCGGCGAGGCGTTTGCCGGCACGCTCTGCACCGACTTCTACTCGGTCTACACGAGCCATCACGAGTGGAGACACGCCTACTGCGGCGCGCATCTGGTGCGCGAGGCCAAGAAGATCGCCGAGCTGGACCCCGGGCCGCTGACCGAGCAGATGCGCGACGCGCTGCAGATCTGGTACCTCGATGCCGATCGGATCCGCTGGTACGTGCCCCAAGAGCCGGCGCGCAATCTGCGGCGCCGGCTGCGCGCGCTGGCGACGAACCCTCGGCTGGCCCTGCACCCGGAGCTGGCGCGATTGCAGAAACGCATCCGCACGCACTTCGACGGGCTGGTGAGCTTCGTACGCGACATCGAGGTGCCCGCCACGAACAACGCGACCGAGCGCGACCTGCGCTCCCTGGCGGTGCACCGACGGGTGACGGGCGGCACCCGATCGGCGAACGGGAGCGCGACGCTCGGTCATTGGATGAGCCTCACGCAGACGTTGCGAAAGAACACTCGGTCGCTGCGCGACTTCGTGATCGGACTTCACGACACCCATCGGCTCAGCCGACCACCGCCGGCGATTCTGCCTTCCTGATCCGGCCCGACGGCGACGGTCCCGCTAAACTCGTACAATTCTTCTTTGGGCTGTTCCAGTAAGCATTGGAAATTGGATCACAAAATGAGGGGATCCCCTAGATGCGCACGGTGTCGATCGCGAGCTTGTACTCCACGGTGTGATGCA
>CAYHRR010000839.1:0-1529 GCA_964358875.1 uncultured Planctomycetaceae bacterium
GTGCTCAGCCTGTTCCTCTTGATCGGGTTTTGGGACGCCTTGATCGGCGCCTTCGCCGGCGCGTTCGTCGGCACCTGGCTCGCCGTCAAGATCGACCCGATCGAGAAGTGGCTCGACGCGACGTTCCACATCCAGATCTTCAATCGCAACGTGTACTTGTTCGACTCGATCCCCAGCGTGGTCACGCCGCTGTTCGTGGCGTTGGTCGTGCTCGGAGCGTTCGTGTGCGCGCTGCTGTTCGCGGCCATTCCGGCCTGGCGCGCCGCGAGTTTGGACCCGGTCGAGGCGCTGCGTCATGAGTAGTCAGCCCAACGCGCGGGGCACGCCGGTGCTCGACGCGTGCGACATCGTCAAGCGTTTCAGGATGGGCGACACGGAGCTCGAGATCCTGCACGGAGTCACGCTGCAATTGCAGGCCGGCGAGCGCCTCGCGCTGATGGGACCGTCGGGCGCGGGCAAGTCGACGCTGCTGCACATCCTCGGTCTGCTCGACAGGCCGACCTCGGGCAGCGTGACGCTCCAAGGGGTGAGCGCCTGGAACTTGTCGACCGAAGAACGCGCGCGCCTGCGCAATCAGAGCTTGGGCTTCGTGTTCCAGTTCTATCACCTGCTTCCCGAGCTCGACGCGCTCGAGAACGTGCTGCTGCCCGCGATGATCGCCGAGTCTCGCTTGCGCTTTCAGTCGCGCCGCAAGGAGCACACCGCGAAAGCGATCGGACTGCTCGAACGCTTCGGCCTCAGCGAGCGCGCACGCCACCGGCCCGGTCAACTTTCCGGCGGCGAACGTCAACGCGTCGCGCTGGCACGCGCGCTGTTCCTCGATCCGCCGATCCTGATCGCCGACGAACCGACGGGCAATCTCGACAAGGAAACGGGCGAGAGAGTGCTCGAACTCTTGTTCGCCGAACAAGCGCGCCGCGGTTTGTCGCTCTTACTCGTTACGCACGACGAGCGCCTCGCCGCACACTGCGAACGTGTCGTCCACATGGACGCCGGTCGCATTTCGAACGCTCAATCGCCGTCGCCTTCGCGGTAGCGCGTTTCGCTCCAGCCGAGCCGATCACGCAAGCGTCGGTACGGATCGAGGTTCGACCAGGCGAGCAGCGGATACGCCACGGGATGGCGCGCGACGCGCACGATCTCGCCCGGGTGCATGCTGTGGAAGCTCTGACCGTCGAGCACGAGCATGGTCTCGCCGTTGGCTTCCTTGACGACGATCTCGAGCTTGCTGTCGGGGTGCAACACGATCGGTCGGTACGACAGACCCTGCGGGCAGATCGGCGTGACGATCATGCCGAGCATCGACGGAAACAGCACCGGTCCTCCGGCGGACAACGAGTGCGCCGTCGAGCCCGACGGTGTCGAGATGATCAGTCCATCGGCGCGATAGTCCGCGACCCAGTCACCGTCGACGGACAGCCCCAGGGCAACCATGCCCGGCGCTGTGCCGCGCGCGACGTGGGCATGGGGCGTGTCCGCCTGGCGCTTTCGCCGGAGCTTCGCCCCAGACTGGGGACGGCTGCGGCAGC
>CAYHRR010000840.1:0-1523 GCA_964358875.1 uncultured Planctomycetaceae bacterium
GCCGCGTCATTCGAACGGAATGCCCGTGCGTTTCGCGATGTCGCGCGCGGCGCAGACCACCGACCCGGCTCCGGACTTGCGCTGATGGCGGTCCGATTCGACGGACAGCTAGCTTGCAGGCGTGGGCTCGCAGCTTGAGCGGCGCTTGCGACGCGCGTTGATCGTCACCACGGTGCTGATCGCTGCGGCGTTGCTCGTCGTGTCGCTGCTCTGGCGAATGGAGTCCGACGCGCGAGCGGTGACGAACGACGGTTCGCAGCGAGACCCGTCGACCGAAGTCGTCGCCGGCGGTCCGTCCGATCCTGCAGTGTCGGCCGCAGCCGAGCCGGAGGCGTCGCGCGATCCTCCGCGCGCGGAGCCAGCGCCATCGCCGCCCAAGACGGACAACGATGCACCGACGCCACCGTTCTCCGTCGCCGGACTCGACGGCGAATGCATCAGCTCGCACACCGCATGGGTGTTGCTCGCGCGCGTGCAACGCGTGAGGGAACCGCTCGGCCACGCGAACGGACTTCCGCTGCGCGAGAAGCCGGCGACGTTCCTGCACGGCGGCGGCGCGTTCCGGATCTCGCGCGACGCCGCGGGCGCCGTGCGCTTCGAGCACTCGACGCGCGCTCCCGGTCCGTTTCCCCAGGCAGACCGCTGGGTGCGTGTGGTCGACCAACAGGGCACGACGCTCCACGAGGACTCATCCGTTTCAGCGTTCACGGGGCTGAAGGCGCGGGTGGAGGAAGTGCGCGACTTCCCCGAGTGGGGCGTCCGCGCGTACCACCTCGCGCGCGTCCCGGTTGACATCATGCGTCCCATCGGCAGTAGCTTCGACATCCTGCCGTCGCTCATCGATCCGCAGCTTTTCCCCGCCGACGGCGTCGCGCGCCTCCCTGTGTCGGTGCTGCGCGGTGTGTTCGCTTTGCCGGACGGAGGCGACGACGGCCCCAACCAGCGGCCCTTCGGTCTGCTTGAGTTCCTGACGACACTCGGCAGGGATCAGGCTCCGCTGATGGGCATCTACGACGGGCTCACGGGAGACGTCCAGGTCTCGCTCTCTCGCTCGAGCGCGGAGCAGCTGCACTTGCAGCTCGGAGTCGCGGCGCGCGGCAAGAAGCACCGCTCCACATTCGACCGCTCGAAGCGCGGAGCGAACGAGGCGCTGCCGTTCCTTGCGCTTGAATCCGGCAATATCGATTTGAACCTCGATGGACGCGGCGAACTCGTGCTCCACCAGAGCACGAGCAGCGTCGCGTCGGCGCGTCTGACGTGCCTGTTGACGGCGAAGTTCTCGTGCACGCTCCGTCCGACTGCGGAGGGCGCCACACCAATCACCGTTGACGGTGAACTTCGCGGCGTGCTTTACGTCTTCCGCTGCTGCGACGACTGCGCGGCCGGCGCGGGCTGCATCTCGTCCGGCGCGACATTCGATTTCTACGAGCCCGGCTCACCGCCGCCGGGCTGGTGAGCACGCCGCGTCACTCGAACGGAATGCGCGTGCGTTTGGCGATGTCGCGCAGATCGTCGACCACCGG
>CAYHRR010000841.1:0-1516 GCA_964358875.1 uncultured Planctomycetaceae bacterium
GTCGGGCCGGTGACGAGGATGATGCCGTGGTTGTACGAGGAGTACTCGCGCAGCAATTGTTCGTTGGCGGGCGACAGGCCGATCTCGTCGAGCGTGTACAGGCGCGCCGTCTTGTCGAGCAAACGCATGACGATGCGCTCGCCGGTCGTCGTCGGCACCGAGCTGATGCGCACGTCGACTTCGCCGTCGCCGATGCGGATCGTCGCGCGACCGTCCTGCGGCAAGCGCCGTTCGGCGATGTCCATCTTGCCCATGACCTTGACGCGGCTGACGATCGCTTCCTGCGCTTTGCGCGGGACTTGATCCATGTCGTAGAGGATGCCGTCGATGCGAAAGCGCACCTGCATGCGGTCGACGTATGGATGGAAGTGCACGTCCGACGCGCGCAGCTTCAGCGCCTGGAACAAGATCGTGTTGACGAGCTTGATGATCGGCGCCTTGTTCGAAACGTCGAGGACGTCCTCGCCCTCTTCGATCGCTTCGGCGAGTCCGGCGATGTCGCCGTCTTCAGCGACGTCGGCCAAGGCCTCGTCGACGCCGTCCGCCTTGTGGCGGTAGGCGCGGCCGATCAGTTGCGTGATCTCCTGCTTGGGCGCGAGCACGGGCTCGATGTCCGCGCCGTACAGCGCCGACAAGTCGTCCATCGGATGCGGATCGAGCGGCGCGCAGGTGGCGACCTTGAGCAAGCCGCCGTCTTCTTCGATCGCGACCAGGTTGTAGTTGCGCGCGAACTGCACCGGGATGCGGTTGACGAAACTCGAAGGCACTTGCACGTCCTCGAGCACCTCGCGGTACTCGAAACCCAAGTGCTGCGCGTACACACGCAGCAGCGCAGCCTCGGCCAGGGCGTCGCGCGCGAGAATGACGCGGTCGATCGACTCGCCGGTGTCCGCGGCGATCTTGCGGCATTCCTCGAGTCGCTCACGGGACAGGCCCGCGTCGACGAGCAAATCGGACAGGCTGGTCACGGCTTCGAGCTCGGTTCGGCTGGGGGACGCTGGATCGGACGGTGACGCGGTCGGCCCACGGCGCTCACGGCTTCTCGGGCGGCGTGCCGTCCTTGGAAGCGCCTGCGCCACGAACCTCGACGGCCGGATCCTTGCCGATCATCTCGGCCGAGGTCTCGCCGGCGCCGGGCCGCCGGTAGAGCGGCACGTCGAAGCCGCTCATGTCGATCGCGCCCTGCTTTTCGCCGAACGAGGGATCGATCATCTGGATGCGCTGCGAACCGATCTTTTCGGCGGCATCGAGCTTGACCTGGTAGCTGATCTCCGAAAGGTCGGAGAAATTCTGGTCGCGCAGGATGTGCGGCGTCACGAAGAAGTACAGCGTGGTCTTGCTGGACGAGTCGCTGTTGCTGCCGAACAGGTAGCCCAGGATCGGGATGTCGCCCAGCCAGGGAATCGAGCGGCTCTCGGTGCCCTTGTTGTCGGTGATGATCCCACCCACCACCATCGTGTCCCCGTCGGGCACGTTGACGGTGGTGTTGAGCACCTGGCGGGCCACCTGCGGCAAC
>CAYHRR010000842.1:0-1511 GCA_964358875.1 uncultured Planctomycetaceae bacterium
CCAGCACAAGCGCGGCCGAGGCCAGCGCAAAGCAAAGCGTGCGCGTCGTGCGGATCATCGCGCGACGATGCTAGCGCCCGCCGCGCGCTGCAAGCCGCGGACTCCCGCGGGAGCACAAGACTCGAACGACACTTGGGCCGCAGTGCCGGCAGCACGCGTCGTCCTGACGTTCGGACACCGACGGAGAGCACTCCGCGTCCGCTCGCGCAGCGTGGCCGAGCGTCGAATGCGTGGCGGCGCGTGGAGTGAGCCACTAGCCTCTCGCGCGCATTCGATGCCGATTCCGATGAACTACTTGGTCGCGCGCGCGATCTGCGCGGGCTGCGGGCGTCCGGCGAACACCTGTCTGTGCGCCTACTTGGTCACGATTTCGACCGAGACGCGCGTCGTCGTGCTGCAGCATCCGCGCGAGAGTCTGAACGCGATCGGCACCGCGTGGATCGTCGCGCGTTGCCTGCCGCGCTCGGAGCGCATCGTCGGCTTCGACCTCGACAACGACGCGCGTGTTCGCGCAGCGCTCTCGCACGCCGACGCGCCGCCGATCCTGCTTTCGCCCGGCGTCGACGCGCGCGACTTGCACGCCGATCCGCCGGTCGGGCCGGTGACGCTCGTCGTCATCGATGGAACGTGGACGCAGGCAAAGAAGCTGCTGCGCATCAACCCCGAACTCGCGCGCTTGCCGCGCTATGCCTTCACGCCGAGCGCACCGAGCAACTACCGCATTCGGCGCGAGCCGCAGCCGGATTTCGTGTCGACCTTGGAGGCGACGGTCGAAGCGCTCGAGCTGCTCGAGAGTCGCGACGGCCGCGACGCGCGGCACGTGCGCGCGTTGCTCGGCGCGTTCGACGCGATGGTGGAGCACCAACTGCGTTTCGCGCGAAGCAGCACGGGCGGGCGCTATGCGAAAGCAAGCCTCGCGAACGGCGCGCCGCGCGTGCGGCGGCGCGAGGCGACGCTCGATCTCGGCGCGGCGCGCGATCTCGTCGTCGCCCACGGTGAGGCGAGCGCGTGGCCGAAGGGTTCCGAGTTCGGCGCGCAGCCCGAAATCGTGCACTTCGCAGCCGAGCGCCTGCGCAGCGGCGAGCGCTTCGAGGCCTTCATCGCGCCCGATCGTCCGCTGCCGCCATCGTTCCGGTGCCACACGGACATCGCACCGGAGCGCGTCCTCGCAGGCGAGTCGCGCGCTGCGTTTCGCGAACGCTGGACGGCGTTCTTGCGCAGCGACGACGCGCTCGGCATGTGGGGCTACTACGTGATCGACCTGCTGCGCAAGGAAGGCGCGACGATGCCGGCGCGCATCGATCTGCGTGGAGCGGCGGTGCGTTGCCTGAAGCGGCGAGCGGGCGAAGCCGACGAATTCGCGCTCGCCTTCGGTCGTCCTCCGCCGCCGCCGTGGGCGGCCGGCCGCACGGGCGTGCGACTTGCCGCAGCGTGCGCCGTCGCGCGCGCCCTGCTTGCCGCCGACGCCGGCGTGAAGCCTTCGTGAACGCGCGCTGCGCGTAGCGACCCGC
>CAYHRR010000843.1:0-1510 GCA_964358875.1 uncultured Planctomycetaceae bacterium
GACTCGAAGGGCCGCCGGGCGACGACGCCGTCGAATTCGCGAAGCTCGCGCCGCTCGCGTTGCTCGCGGATGCCGATGCGGCGTGGCCGAAGGAACTCGGCCGCGACGCGGGCTTCAAAACGCTCGGTTGGACGCTCGATTCGCAGCGCAGGCCGCACTTTCGCTATGCGCTCGGCGATGTGCACGTCGACGAAGTGATCGTGCCGGTGTTGCGTCAAGGCGGCGCGACGTTGCAGCGCACGCTCGTGCTCACGTCGCCGACGCAGCGCACGGACCTCTACGCGCTGCTGCCCGGCGCGGTCGGAACGGATGGAGCGCCGGTGCTCGAACGCCGTCGAGTTCGCTTCGTTTCGGACGGCGCTGCAGGCTTTCGCGCGACCTTGCAATCGGAGGTGACCTGGTGATCGCCGCTCTCGCACTCGCGTTGCAACACTTCACGCGTCCCGACGACGAAGCGCGCTACTACGCGATCGAAACGCTCGCTGTGCCGGCGGGCGTCGTGCTCGAAGTCGGCGGACTGCTCGCGCGCCGAGACGGCAACGTGATGGCCTGCACGCGGCGCGGCGAGGTGTTCGTGATCGAGCATGGCTTCGACGGCGGCGTGCCGAAGTTCACGCGCTACGCCCAAGGCTTGCACGAGCCGCTCGGTCTGCTCGAGAAGGACGGCTGGATCTACGTCGTGCAACGCAACGAGTTGTCGCGCATGCGCGATGTCGACGGTGACGAGCGCATGGATGAGCTCGAAACCGTGTGCGACGCGTGGCAGGTCGGCGGCAACTACCACGAGTACAACTTCGGACCGACGCTCGATCGCGAGGGCAACTTTTGGATCACGACCAATCGCGCCTTCGGCGACGATCCGTTCGGCGATCCGCCGTGGCGCGGGTTCGCGTTGAAGATCGCGCCCGACGGCACGATGCAGCCGATGTGTTGCGGTCTGCGTTCGCCGTGCGGCATCGCGACCAGCCCCGACGGCGAGCTCTTCTACACCGACAACCAAGGCGAGTGGTGCGGCGCCAACAAGCTCGCGCAGCTGGAGCCGGGAGACTTCCACGGTCATCCGTTCGGCATCAAGTCGTGCGCGAATCCGCTGTGGAAATTCGCCGCTCCCGGCGCGCCGCCGAACGAAACGCTGATGCCCGACGTCGCGAAGACGATCGCGAGCTTCAAGCTGCCGGCGGTGTGGTTTCCCTACGACAAGATGGGGCGTTCGGCTTCGGGCTTCGTGTGGAACCAAACGCGCGGCAAGTTCGGACCGTTTTTCGAAGGCCAGCTCTTCGTCGGCGATCAATACCAGTCGGCGGTGTCGCGCGTGTTCCTCGAGACGGTCGGCGGTCGCAAGCAAGGCGCGTGCTTTCCGTTCCGCGCGGGCCTGCAAAGCGGCGTGATCCGCGTGGCATGGGATCTCGAAGGCGCGCTGCTCGTCGGCGAATCCGATCGCGGCTGGGGCAGTCTCGGCGGGAAGACGATGGGGCTCGAGCGTTTGGTGTGGAGCGGTGCGACGCCCTTC
>CAYHRR010000844.1:0-1509 GCA_964358875.1 uncultured Planctomycetaceae bacterium
GCGGCGGTACAGCGCGCATCGCGCGCCGCGCTCGTGCTCGATTGCGGTGATCAGCTCCTCGCGCCGGGTTTGGTCAATGCCCACGCGCACCTCGAGTTGTCCGGATTCGCCGGCGCGCTCGAGCGCGGAGCCGACTTCGCCGCCTGGGTACGTGCTCTGGTGGCGTTGCGCGCGCGTCGAGGAGTCGTGCAGCTAGCCCGCGATGCACGCGTCGGCGCGCAGCGTGCCCTCGAGACCGGTACGACGACGGTCATCGACATCGACTCGACCGGCGCGACGCGGCGCGGGATCGCGCGACATCCGCTGCGCGTCTGGTGCTGTCGCGAGGTGCTGGACGCTCAGGATCCCGCGCGGACATCGGCGATCATCGCGGCGCTGCGACGCAGACCTCGTTCGAGCGCGCGGCGCGGCACGGGACTCTCGCCGCATGCTCCGTTTACGGTCAGCCCAGCGCTGTTTGCCCACTTGGGCAAACTCGCTGCGACAAGTCGCACGCCGGTGACGATGCATTGGTCTGAAACTCGCGCGGAGCTCGAGTGGCTGCGCGACGGCCGTGGACCGCTCGCCGCACTGCTCGGTCCGTCGTCAGGTCGCGACGGACTGACGCTGCTCGAGGACGCCGGCCTCTTGCGCGCACCCTTGTCGCTCGTTCACGGCAACTACCCGGCACCCGGCGAAGCGCTGCGCATCGCGCGTGTCGGTGCCGTCGTCGTTCACTGTCCAGGCAGTCACGCGTGGTTCGAGCGCGAGCCGTTTCCGTGGCGTGAGTACACGCGCCGCGGTGTGACCTTGGCCTTGGGCACCGACTCGCTGGCGAGCAACGAGGACCTCGATCTGATGCGCGAAATGAAGCTCGCGCGCGCGAGTCTGCACGGCGTCACGCCCGCTGCGGTCTGGGACATGGCGACGCTCGGTGGTGCCCGTGCGTTGGGGCAGGAAGGCCGCATCGGCGTGCTCGTTCCGGGCGCGCACGCCGACTGGATCACGTGCGCGGTTCAGGCGCGCGCGCGCTCGGGCCTGCTCGACGAATTGACCTGTGGTAGCGCGCGTGTCGGCGGTGTTTGGATTGCGGGCCGCAGCGTGTTCACCGCGTCGCTCGCGGTCTCGGCGGCGCGCGCGCCGAGGTCCTGAGGGCCGAGCCCCGGTTCGGCCCGTGCGCGTCAGGCGCTGTGGCGGTAAGGTCTGCGACCGCTCGGGTGGATCCATCCTGCAGCGTGACCCAAGAGCCCTCGATGCACGCCAGCACGGAACGCGACTACGCCCTCGAACGCCGTCAGGCCTTGGAACTGATCCGCGACGCGCGGCGCTTCGTGTTGTGTGGCCATGTGCGGCCCGACGGCGATTGCCTCGGCGCCCAATCCGCGTTCGCAGGCCTGCTCGAGCGCCTCGGAAAGGAAGTCTGGATCTACAACGCCGATCCGTTGCAGTCGCAGCTCGAGTACCTCGCGCGCGACACGAACTTCCGCGTGTACTCCGGCGGGGGAGTGGCGAACGGGCAGACGCGCATCA
>CAYHRR010000845.1:0-1506 GCA_964358875.1 uncultured Planctomycetaceae bacterium
GACCTCAACTCGACCGACATGCACAGCTTCATTCACCCGCTCTCGCAAGCGGTGCCGCCGTGCTGGGAGTCGAAGAGCGACTGGGACATCTTCCGTTCGCTGACGAAGAAGTTTTCGGAGTTCGCCGCGCGCCATCTGCCCGGCAAGACGACCGACGTCGTGGCCTTGCCGCTCGCGCACGACTCGGCGGCCGAAATCGCGCAGACGAGGATTGCCGATTGGATCGACGGCGACATCGCGCCGATTCCGGGCGTGACGATGCCGTCGTTCAAGCTGGTCGAGCGCGACTACGCGAACGCCTACAACCAGTTCATTTCCTACGGTCGCGTGGCGCGCGAAAAGGGGCTTGGCGCGCACGGCACGAGCTACGACGTCAAGGACTTCTACGACGAGCTGCTGGCGAAGGCGCGCGTCGAGCGTTGGGACGACGTGAGCTATCCGTCGCTGCGTGACGCGAAGGACGCGGCCGACGTAGTGCTGCGCTTGGCCACGACGACCAACGGTGAACTCGCCTATCGGTCGTACAAGAATATGGAGCGCAAGGTCGGTTTGCCGCTGGCCGATCTCGCCGAGAAGTCGCGCTCGGTGCGCACGTCGTTCAAGGACCTGCAGGCCCAGCCGCGGCGCTTGATCAACAGTCCGATGTGGTCGGGACTGATGGACGACGGGCGCACGTATTCGCCCTTCACCTACAACATCGAGCGCTTCGTCCCGTGGCGCACGCTCACCGGACGCCAGCACCTGTACCTCGACCATCCGGGCTATTTGCAGTTCGGCGAGCACCTGCCGACCTACAAGCCCAAGCCGAAGCCCGAGCACTACGCGGATCTCAACTGCAGCGTCGCCGACGGCAAGACGCTGATGCTGAACTACCTGACGCCGCACGGTAAGTGGCACATCCACTCGACCTACGGCGACAACCAGCGCATGACGACCTTGTCGCGCGGCTGCGAGCCTCTATGGCTGAATCCCGACGACGCGCGCGCGATCGACGTCGTCGACAACGACTGGGTCGAAGTCCACAACGATCACGGCGTCGTCGTCACGCGCGCCGCGGTCAGCGTGCGCATCCCGCGCGGGATTTCGATTCAGTACCACTCGCCTGAGCGCACGTACTCCGTGCCGAAGTCTCCGCTGCGCGGCAATAGACGCGCGGGCGGGCACAACAGCCTGGTGCGCACTCGCCTCAAGCCCAACTTGATGGTCGGCGGCTACGGGCAATTCACCTTCCACTTCAATTACTGGGGACCGATCGGCTGCAATCGCGACACGCACATTTTCGTGCGCAAGCTGCCGCGTCTGACCTGGTGATCGACGCACGCGCTGCACACAAGGACACAGATGGACGTTCGCTCACAAATCGCGTTGGTGTTCCACCTCGACAAATGCATCGGGTGTCACACGTGCAGTGTCGCGTGCAAAAACGTGTGGACCGATCGGCCCGGCACGGAATACATGTGGTGGAACAACGTCGAGACGAAGCCGGGCACCGGCTATCCGACGCGT
>CAYHRR010000846.1:0-1506 GCA_964358875.1 uncultured Planctomycetaceae bacterium
AAATAGTCCGCGGCTTCAGCTACATCGAAGCCCGCGCCGTTGCGCGCCGCGAGCTCGGGCAGCAGGTCCGCGAGGAACTTCGCGAGCATCTCGTGCCCGACGAAACCCGGGTCGAGGTAGCGCTCGACCAGCGCGAAGTCGTCGAAGGTCGTGTGGTACCCGCCGCCGTCGTTGCCGCCGAAGCCGGCGCTGAGCACAGGGATGCACAAGTGGTGCGCGAACACCGCGTCGTCCGAGCCCGCGCCTGGCAGCCCCAAGCTCGGCGCGCCGTCTTTCGTGCGCGCGCACCAGTCCTCCCAAAGTGATTTCGAACCGTCGACGGTGCGCTGACGTTCGGCGACGGCGTGCACGACGCCGAGCATTCCCGGCGATCCGCTCGCACTGAACTCGGTGCCGCTGACAGACGCGTCGATGTTCACGTACACGAGGCAGTTGTTGCGCAGCCAGTCGGCGTTCGCCTCGCCCCACTCCGTGCTGCCGATCAAGCCGAATTCCTCTGCGTCCCAAAAGGCGAGGCGCAGCGTGCGTTCCGGTTGCCATCCGCCCGCCGCGCGCGCGCCGAGCAGTTGCGCGACCCGCAGCAGCGCGACGCAGCCCGAGCCGTTGTCGTTCGCGCCGCGCACCCACGCGTCGCGGTGACCGCCGGCGATCACGAACTCCTTGGCCTTTCCCGGCAGCGTCGCGATCACGTTCCGAATCGTGCGCAGCTCGCGCGGCACTTCGAGGTCGAGCGCGACTTCGACCGGCCCCGGCCCGAGCGGCGCACCGCTCGCGTCGAGCGCGAGCCGCGCCGTGATCGCACGCGCGTCGCGCACGCCGATCGGCAAGCACGGGATGTGCGGCAAGCCCGCGTCGATCTCCGCCTGATTCGCGCGCGGCTGCGAATTCGCCTCGCCCGGCTTCGGCGCGCCGAAACCCGGCGTCGACGGATCGCCCGGCGCGAGCGACACCGGCAAGATCGAACCGCGCTGTCCGTCCCAGTCCGGTTTCCACGGACCCTCGGGCCACACCGCGCCCTTCTCGCCGCCGTCGGACTTCGAGTCGCTGTAGAGCAACACGCCGACACAGCCGTTTTCCTCGGCCATTTGCGCCTTCACGCCGCGGTACGCATGGCCGTACTTCGCGAGCGCGATGCAGCCGCGCACCTCGACCTTCGCCGCCTTCAAGCGCTCGTAGTCGGCGCGCAAACCAAAGCCTGTGTCGACGACCTTCGCGCGCACCTTCGCGCTCGCGCTCCACGCGTTGAAGAGCGGCACGTCGCCGGCGGGGATCGCGTCGGGATCGAAACGCTCGACGCGTTCGACCGTCGCGCTCTTCGCACTTGAATCGGCATAGATCGCGAAGCCGAGTTTGCGCGGCAGCGAAAGCAGCACGACGTGCTCGTCGAATTCGACCCTCCAACCGGCGGCTTCCAAGTGTCGCGCGACGACCTTCGCGCCTTGCAGAGAGCCGCTCGTGCCCGCGAGGCGCGCCGATGCGGTCAGTTCCAAGGCCAGCGCGCGCGAC
>CAYHRR010000847.1:0-1503 GCA_964358875.1 uncultured Planctomycetaceae bacterium
TCGCCCTCGTCTCGGGGATGACGCGGCACCTCATAGACGGCGGGTTCGTCGACCAGGATTACCTCAAGATCTGACACTCCGGCATCCTGGGGAGCCACAAGAACTGGACCGCCTCCTCGTACCTCGTGTGGGGCGAGCTCGCCGGAGGGGAGTTCACCGCCGAGGGCTACCTCACCGACAAGGCGGCCGGGCTCACGGTCCTCACCACGCTGTACGAGGCCGTCACGGATACCGGGGCCGCGACCATCAAGGTGATCGACGCGGCGGCCCTCCCCGCCAAGGGCGTCATCATGCTCGACAGCGAGATTATCTATTACGGCGGCAAGACGCAACAGGCCGGCTACTGGGACCTGACGGGGTGCAAGCGGGGGATCGACACCTCCGCCGCGACCCACGCCGTCGGCATCGACGTCGTGATCCCGTACGTCGTCATGGACGGCGCGACGGTCAAGCGCTACTTCGAGCCGACCGCCGCCGCCGGGATCGACCTCGCCTTCAAGGGGCAGGTAAACGGTATCGAGGTCATGACCTCCTACGAGCTGCTCGTCGAGGAGCTCAACAGCCGCACCGTCGCCGAGTGGGCGGCGCTCTGCAGTGTGCCCGAGGCGACGATCAAGAAGATCGTCGAGGACTTCGTCGCCGCCGGAAAGGGCTGCCTCGAGGCGTACCGCGGCGCGACGCAGCACACCAACGGGCTCAACACCGGCATCATGGTGCACATCTTCAACACCCTGGCGGGGCGGGTGGACCGCGTCGGCGGCTACTGCCCAGGACCGCGCTACGGCCTGAAGGAGGGCGGGACCGGGAACCGCGCGATCAACACGAAGGGCGACGGGACGGTCAAGCTGACCGACGGCGTCCGGATCGACCGGGCCGGGAAGAAGTACGAGGGGACCGCCGCCGAGCCGACGCGGATGTGGTACCCGGTCGCATCCCTCGTGACGCAGGAAGTGCTGCCCAGCGCGGCCCAGGGGTACCCGTACAAGGTCAAGGCCCTGGCCCTGTATTGCTACAATCCCGCGTACGCCATTCCGAACAGCAACCCGCAGGCGGCGGCGATGGTCAAGCACGACGCGGGTGGCGAGTACGGCATCCCGCTCATCTACACGAACTCGATCTTCATGGACGAGACGGCGGCGCTGTCGGACTACGTCCTCCCGGACAGCTCGTACCTCGAGCGCTTCTCCTGGCCATTCACCGGCTATCCGACCACCAAGACCAAGGCCATGACGATCCGCCGGCCGGTGATCGGGAAGTACAAGGACATCACGATCGAGGGCCGCGCAGCGCGGATCTACGTGCCTCACAACGCCTCGCTCGACGGCACGACCTTCGCCACGGTCGACGACCTTCTCGCGGCGTGGTCGGGCTCGATGCCGTACGACGAGTTCCTCATCCAGTTCGCCAAGAAGCTCCAGCTCCCCAACTTCGGCCAGGACACGGTCGCAACCGGGACGCCCGGCAGCCACATCGACACGGCGTGGCAGTTCTGGGACTTCGTCG
>CAYHRR010000848.1:0-1501 GCA_964358875.1 uncultured Planctomycetaceae bacterium
GTTCTCGTGAGCGCGTACGAGGACGCTGCCGCGCGCGAACTTGCGGCTCGCGCTTTCGAAGGGTTCGTCGGCGAGGTTTACGACGAGGCCGAGTTGCAGCGCCTGCGCCGCGAACACGACCGACGCGTCGTCGCCGCCGTCGACGAGCCAACCGTAGGCGCGCACGTCGCCTTCGGGAGCGGGCGGCATGTACGCGACGCGCGGCGCGGGCGCCGGCAGCGGCTCGCTGACCTCGCGCAACGTGATCCAGCTCTTGCACCACCACGCATCGAGTCCGAAGGCGTGCGCGAAGTCCCAAGCCGTCGAGTCGTAGATCTTCGAATTGCCCTTGGTTTCGAGCTCCTTGCGCTCGCGCTCGAGGTCGGCCTTCGGATAGCGCGTGTCGAACTCGAGGAATGCGGTGACGAGCGCGCCTTGCGGCTGGTGCGCGTCGATGAGCCACACGTCGCCGTCGACTTTCAATGTGTCCGAGTGCACGCCGTTCGCGGACGTGGCGTCGCTCAATTCGACGCCGGACGCGCGCCGCACTTCGATGCCTTGACCGACGAGCGCACCGAGCAATGCCTGTTCGCGCGCCGCGTTCGCGCCGACGCGAAACACGACGAAGGATCGTTCGAGCGGCCGTTCGAGCACCGCGCGACGGTGCGTCACGAACTCGCGCAGCGCCTCCTCGCGATGCTCCGCCAACACGCGCGTGTTCGCCCAACTCGCGACGGCTTGATGGTGCGCGGCGGCGCGGTAGGTCGCGATCTCGCCGCTGGCGAGCTTGACCGTCTGTCCGTCGTAGCGCGCTTGCTCGTACAACACGCCCGTCGCGCCGTTGAGGCTGCCCCACGAGTCCGAATAGAACGGACCCCAACCGTCGGCCCATTCGCGCGTGTAGTAGCTCCAGCCGTAACGATCGAACGACGCGGAAATTCCGGCGGCGTAACGGCGCTGCCAGTCGACGAGCTTCGCCGGCAAGTGCGGATTGATCGGATCGGCCTGCGGATAGAAGAGGTAGCTGTCGTCGCGACCCATCTCGTGCGCGTCGACGAAGAGCTGCGGATGGAAGCGTTGCACGGCCTTCCAGCGCCCGCGCGTTTCCGGCGCGACGCCGGCCATTCAGTCGCGGTTCATGTCGAACAAATAGTGATTGCCGCGGCCGTTCGGCCAACGTCCGTGCTGCATCGCGTCGCCGTCGAGCGTCGGTGTCGCACCGGTCGTCATGGCGAGCAGCGCCAGCATGCGCTCGCGTCCGTCGGGGTTTTGCATCGGATCGATGACGACGACGACGTTCTTCAGCAGCGCGTTCGTCTCGTCGTCGGTGCCCGCGATCAAGCGATAGGCGAGCGCGAGCCCGCCGTCGACGCCGCTCATCTCGTCGCCGTGGATCGAACACGCGATCCACGCGATCGCGGGCGTGTCGCGCACGAGCGCGTCTTGTTCGGCGACGGACAGCGTGCGTGGATCGGCCAGCTTCGCGACGCGCGCGAGCACGTCCTCGAGCCGCGCGATGCTC